>NZ_JALBUS010000017.1:0-44527 GCF_033971885.1 Absicoccus intestinalis
CCGAAAGTGAATCAGAAAGCATTAGTGAATCCGAGTCTGAGTCCACAAGTGAGTCTGAGTCTGAAAGTACATCAATTAGCAACTCTGAAAGTGCCAGCGAATCTGAGTCCACAAGTGAGAGCGAATCGGAAAGTACATCAGTTAGCCAATCGGAAAGCACTTCAATCAGTGAATCCGCAGGCGAGTCTGAGTCCACAAGTGAGAGCGAATCTGAGTCCACAAGTGAGAGTGAATCCGAGTCCACAAGTATTTCAGAATCTGAAAGTGTATCAGCTAGTGAAAGCGAATCCGCAAGTGAGTCTGAGTCAGAAAGCACATCGGCTAGTGAAAGCGAGTCTGTGAGTGAGAGCGAATCGGAAAGCACATCAGTAAGTGAATCTGAATCTACAAGCGTAAGCGAAAGTGAATCGGAAAGTGCAAGTGAATCTGAATCAGAAAGCATTAGTGAATCCGAGTCTGAGTCCACAAGTGAGTCTGAGTCTGAAAGTACATCAATTAGCAACTCTGAAAGTGCCAGCGAATCTGAGTCCACGAGTGAGAGCGAATCGGAAAGTACATCAGTTAGCCAATCGGAAAGCACTTCAATCAGTGAATCCGAAAGCATTAGTGAGTCTGAGTCCACAAGTGCCAGTGAATCCGAATCTACAAGCAGTAGTGAATCGGAATCTGAAAGTGTATCGACTAGCGAAAGTGAATCGGAAAGTACATCAATCAGTGACTCTGAGAGTGAATCAGAAAGTGAATCAGCAAGCGAATCCGTGAGTGAGAGTGAATCGGAAAGTACATCAGTTAGCGAATCTGAGTCAGAAAGTACAAGCAATTCCGAGTCCGCAAGTACTTCAGAATCAATAAGTACAAGTGAATCAGCTAGTGTAAGTACATCGGTTTCCATTAGTACGAGTGATTCAATTTCCTTAAACTTAAGTAATTCTGCTTCTACTTCAAGTAGTCAATCGACTGTTACATCACTTAGTGTAAATGGAAGCGTATCGGCTTCTGTATCGGCAAGCGTTGTTGCTTCGACCACAACGGTTTCAACATCGGAGAGTGCATCCACTTCAACGAGTGAGAGTACATCGACTTCGATAGATGAATCAACAAAAGCCAGTCAACGAGCAAGTTCAAGTGACAGTGCCAGTGCTGCGGCAAGTGAAAGTAAATCAGCTTCTGCATCAACGGCCGCTTCGGAATCGGAAACCGAAAATAGCAATAGCATTTCCAATAGTTTAAGTGTATCTTTGGAAGATTCGCTGAGTGCTTTATCCAGTAATGCTGCCAGTGGTAATACAATGACTTCGGGAACAGGAACAAGTGCAGCCCTGATGGCTAATTCAGTAGAAGGTAGTGCACAAAATGGTGCCGCATCTACAACGGAAATGGATTTACTAGATAGTGTCGTTCCTTTACAGGTTATCAAACACGAATAGAATGTAATTTGATTGGTAACATTAATAATTCGAGCAATATCTCTGTTTACGAATAAGGGGTATTGCTCCTTCTTTGTTTAATTGGTTAAGATGATAGAGGGAAGGATGTAGCGATATGGACATCAAAAAACCGTATGAATTATATAAGCGAATTGGGTTTTCGCTATTGATATTGATCATATATCTAATGGGTAGAAGTATCCTTCTTTATGGGGTATCCAGTGATATGGGACCTACGGCAGGGACCATTCAGTCCATTGTTGCGACAATGTTGAGTGGGGATCGCTATCAACGCACCATCATGGCATTAGGAATCATGCCCTATATCAATGCTTCTCTTCTTGTTCAGGTCATTTCATCACTCAAAAATGCAAATAGCCGCACAAAGATCTCGAAACAAAAACAAGATCGGTGGATGTTGATCACCGCGATCATCTTCACGATTTTTATGGCACTCATGCAATCGGCCAATTTGACCTATCAATCATCAGCTGGACCGGTATTTTGGGTTCGATTGTTTGTCACTATTGAATTAATGGGTGGAGCCATGGTGACCTATTTTTTATGCAAGACCAATGAAAAACACGGAATTGGTGCTTCTATGCCCATTATTTTATTGAATGTTTTGACTGCATTGGCAACGAATATGAACATCTATCATTTTTATTCGTATCCTATCTTAGCTATGATTAGTGTAGCCATCATGGTTGGTACACTCTATTTGGAAAATTCTTTTATTAAAGTGCCATTACAACGTGTATCCATTCATAACATCCATGCAGATCAAAATTATATTGCTTACAAACGCAATCCAGTTGGTATCATGCCTGTGATGTTTGCGACTTCGGTGTTTATTATTTTGCGCTATTTCATTCGGTTTTTGACCTATCTCTTACCAACCAGCCAAGTGTTGGCTCATCTTCGTCAGAATATGTTGATGACAAAACCGTTGGGAATTGGAATCTATTTGATCATTATTTTCACTTTATCCATTGTATTTTCTTTTATCATGTTGAATCCAGCCGAAAGTGCACGACAGCTTCAACACAATGGGGATAGTATCATTGGCATCTATGCGGGAGAAAAAACCAAACAATATCTTGTGAAAATTGTTTTAAAATGGAGCATCATTAGCGGACTGATACAGGCAGGCTGTATGTCGATCACTTTAATTTTAGCGATGCATCATGCCATACCAACACCGTTGGCCTTGATTCCATCATCCGGTATGATCTTAGTGAGCATCATTTGTAGTTTGGTTCAAGAAATTGAAAACTACTATCGATATGATGCCTATCGCTTTTTTATGTAAGAAAGGGAGAAGACATATGCAGTATTTTATTCCAGCTTGGTATCAAAACGGCGATTGGAAAGAAAACGAACAAGTTTGGTACCGATCTCGAACGGTAACTGAGTTTGATGATACAGTGAAACAAATTCAATTATTTTTTCGAAAACACGTATCTCCATTCAAAATCCTGTTATTGGGATTTTCACCCAATTTTCGTCATTTTCTCCATCGTCAAGGAGTCTATCATGTACCCTATTGGTCTTGTTTTGATGCGATGCAAGGCATTGATCTCGATCGCATGATGCTCTTTTCTTTTCATGATCTTTCCTGGCCAGACGATGTCGAATTCATCTATTCGCCATTTGCTGTGATCGTTCAACGGAATCAAAAAAAGTATGCTCAAATTGAATTTGCGGAAGACGGCAATATGTTTCGTGTTGATATGTTTCGAAACGATATTCGTACATGCACAAATTATTATGATGATCGCGGCTTTATGTCTTGTCAGATTGTCTATCAAGATGGCATCGCCTATCGAGAACAATATTTTAATGCCGATGGTGTTTGGAAATTTGCTCGATTTATGCATGATGGCCATGTTTTGGTCAATCCCAAAAACAATTGGTATTATGTAAACTTAGGTCAAGAAAAGCAACAAAAGACCTATCAAAAGTTAGAATATGTCAATGTGGATGCGATGATTGCAGAGGTACTGCGTGAAAATCTAAAAACAATTCCGGATACAGATATTTTTATGATTGCGATGCATCCATTGCATTCGTGCGTTCTTGCACAAACATTGAAAAACCGAAAAACAGTTCTTTCATTCTTTGCTCGTCGTTTAGAAGAAAATGGCATTCATGATATGGATCAGCAATTGATAGAAGAGGCCAATGTGATCGTGGCCGATAAGCAAGCAACCGCTTTGCGAATTCAAGAACAAACCGGAAGTCAAAAAGCCATTCGCGTTATTACGCCATATGATTCGCGAGAAGAATTTGGCAATAGTCTTCATCTTCCCGTACAGAATATCTTAGTAGCAGTCGATCAAATTGCCGATAACGATTTCAATACCCTTGTTGAATTATTGGCATACTATATTTTGACTGTCAATCATCGAGCACGCGTTTGTATGTTTACACGCTCTTCGGCCTACAATCGAAAAGGACGATTGATGCATAAAGCACGTACGGCTTTGCGAGCTGCTCATCTGGATCCCGAACTGGCAAGAGAAGAAAGTGGTGTGACGGAAAGTCAGATTGACCGACAAGGACGAGTACGATCCATTTTTTCGGTTTCCCAGTGTGTGGACGAAATGAGTGTAAGCCAAACTTTGCGGGAACAACGAATCGTAGTGGATTTGCAAGCTATTCCGGATCAGTTCTTACAAATTGCAGCTATGAGCATGGGCATTCCCCAAATTACGGTACGCGAAACGGACTATATGGTAGATGGCAAAAATGGGATCCTGATTCAGGATCTTTCGGATTTGCCCGATGCCTTACATTATTATTTGAGCAGTATTGCGCATGTTAACCAAGCACAAATTGCTTCGTATGAGCTAGGTAGTCAATTTACGACGCGTCAGCTCGTACAATCATGGAAGGAGGTCATTGAGGACATTGAACATTAGAGCATTGCAACTGGGCAACATCGATTTTTCAAGAGAGTTTACCCTTAGCCCAGATATAGAATGGAATTATGAACCCACATTGGATATGGCGGATGCCGAATATGATATAGCCATCATCGATCGAAAACTCAATGACCAAGAAGCCAATATTTTGGCTCGTATCGTACGAGCCCATAGTCTATTTGTTTTGGATGATGTTCTTTTGAGTGATCGAATGATGTATATGATGAAAAGTCGATGTGGTCAAAAAATTGCCCGAAATGAATTGCCTTCTTTTTTGGAAAAGCAGATCCTCAATTATTTTGGACGTCCTTATGGCGAAAAATTTGATCCCCATACGATTGCGATCACACCCGGTTTTCAAGGACGCGTATATTGGAATGGATTTACCGAAACCGTTATGGAAGGGGATTTTGGATCGCAGATGAAACAAGCCCTGTATTGGCGTGGCAATATTCCTGTGGAAGCAGGACAAGCCATTGATTTATGGTTGGAATATGAAACGAGTGGATATATTGAAATTGAACTTCAAATCGTACAATTTGTTTCGGGTAGTGTAGCTTCTATCCAAAAAATTTGGACGTTTGATGAAAAGACATTACAACATCCGGTCACGATTGAAAATAAGAAACAAGATGGACCCGTCTTTATTTCCTTGAACGCAAAAGGAAAGGGCAAACTTCATATGATTGCTTTGCATGATCGTTATTCACGTCGTGGTGTAGGGCTTTTTTTACCAGGAAGTCAACGAATCGTTACGAGCAATCGTGAAGAAATTTTTGCTTATTTGGATCCAGGTGATCTAAAACCACCACTTTGTGTCTATTTTTCTGGTTATAAGACCATGGAAGGGTTTGAAGGCTATCACATGATGCGAAGAATGGGCACCCCCTTTTTATTGATCAGTGAAGCACGATTAGAAGGTGGAGGCTTTTATCTTGGCAATGAAGAATTTGAAAATTGTCTAAAAGAAGTAATTGAAAAAGCTATGCAAGAATTGGGCTTTACTCACGATCAAGTGGTGCTGTCAGGTCTTTCCATGGGAACGTTTGGAGCTTTATATTATGGTACGATGCTTCGTCCTGGCTATATCATTGTTGGTAAGCCATTGGTCAATCTTGGTAGTATGGCCAAAGCCGAACGTATTGAACGGCCCGGTGGATTTCCCACTTCGTTAGATGTGTTGTGGAAACAATATCATCATCTGGATCAAGAGGCAATCAATCAAATGAATCAACATTTTTGGGAGAAGTTTGATCAGGCCGATTGGACGGGACGAGCCTTCTATGTGGCTTATATGATCGAAGATGATTATGATGTCGATGCGTATGCCAAATTGATCTCACATATGCAAGGTCGAGGGGCGCGAATCATTGGGAAAGGATTGCATGGCCGTCACAACGATGATACATCGGGCATCGTTCATTGGTTTTTAAGACAATATCGACGCGTTCTTCGAGACGGCTTTGGTAGAAAGTAGGAAATATATGGCGCAACAAGAAAAACAATGGACGATCTATTGGAATGAATATGCCAGTGATACATATTTATATGGAAGTGAAATCGAATTTCGCTCACAAGATGATGTAGTCTTTCAAAATGCGCTGATTCCGCCGGGAACGGCCATAAAAACATGGTATTCGATGGTCAATTTTCAAGCCGGAAGAATTGAGCCGACGCTTCCTATCATTGATGGGGAGGGAAAGTATCATATTGTGGTAGATCTAGATAGCGATATACCAAAGGGAATCTTTTTACGATTGGTTTTTTTAGGAAAAAATGGCGAAGAAGCTGGTAGTTTCATTGTGGATCAGCCAGAAATGGATTTTCAATGTCCTTTAAAGACCTATAGTTATAAAGCAGAGTTGATTTGTGCCGGAGGACATACCTTTCATTTTCACTCTTTTACGATTTCAGAAAGAACGGGATAAAAATGAGAAATAAACGATTAAATGATACAGTTAGCAAAGTAAAAGTTTATGCAGAAAAAATGGCTCGTATGAGTGATGCACAGTTGCAGGCCGAAACTCCCAAATTGAAATCATTGTTGAAGAGTGGGAAGACCTTGGAGCAAATTTTGCCCGAAGCCTATGCTGCTATTTGTGAAGCCGACAAACGTATTCTCGGTAAGTATCCCTATGATAATCAGATCTTTGGTGCCATTGCGATGCATCATGGCCATTTGGTAGAAATGAATACGGGAGAAGGAAAAACACTGACAGCGACCATGCCTTTGTATTTAAATGCACTCACGGAAAAAAGTACGATCCTTGTAACAGCGAATGAATATTTGGCATATCGTGATGCAGCTGAGATGCGACCAGTCTTTGCGTTTATGGGAATGAATGAAAGAGCCGGGGTTTCACGACAACCCGATGGCTTTTTGACCAATGATCAAAAACGTGAAAACTACAATGCAGATATTCTTTATACGACACATGGTGTTTTAGCTTTTGATTATTTATTGAATAACTTAGTGATGCGAGCGGAAGACCGTTTTCTGCGTAAGTTTTATTTTATCATCATTGACGAAGCAGATTCTGTCTTATTGGATGGTGCCCAAATGCCATTGGTCATTTCTGGTTCTCCTCGGGTGCAATCCAATCTCTATGCGATGACTGACTTTTTTGTATCCACCCTAAAAGCGGATCGAGACTATGAAACCGAAGACAAAGCGGTATGGTTGACTGATCAAGGAGTGGCTTATGCCGAACGTTTCTTTGGAATCCAAGACTTTTATGCCCATGAAAATTTTGAACTCAATCGCCATGTCACCTTGGCATTACGTGCTCATGTCCTGTTAAAACGACAAGAAGATTATATGGTTTCGGATCAAGGCGAAATTGTCTTATTGGACAATGGAACGGGACGAAGTCTTCCGGGCATGAAATTACGTGGGGGAGAACATCAAGCTCTGGAACAAAAAGAGCATTTGGAACTCACGCAAGAACAACGCTCCATTGCTTCGATCACGTATCAAAATCTTTTCATCATGTTTCCCAAAATGTGTGGGATGAGTGGTACGATTTCGAATGCTCGAAGGGAATTGCGTTCGGTTTACCATAAAAAAGTTGTGGTTGTACCACCACATAAAAAATTACAACGCATCGATCGAAAAGATCGCTATTTTGTGAGTGCCGAAGAACAATATGAAGCCGCTCTGGAAGAGACTTTACACTGTCATAAAAAAGGACAGCCAGTCTTGGTTGTTACGGCAACGATCCAAGATACCCAGATTTTTTCACGAATGTTGGTAGATAAAGGTGTTCCCCATAGTGTTTTAAATGCCGATAATGCGTATTGGGAAGCCGAGATCATTGCGGCTGCCGGGATGCGCAATGCCGTAACCGTTTCAACGGGCATGGCTGGGCGTGGCACCGATATTAAATTGGAAAAAGGAGTTGCTCAACTAGGTGGATTAGCTGTTATTGGTATTGGCCGGATGGAAAATGTTCGTTTGGAACGACAGGCCAGAGGCCGTGCGGGACGACAAGGTGATCCCGGTTCTTCTCAATTTTTTGTTTCCTTGGAAGACGATATTGTCATGACGATGTATGCCGAAAAAGCAGAAGAATATATTGATGGCAATCGGTCGATTTCACATCGAAAGCTTAAACACATTATCAACAATGCACAAAAGACCATGGAAGAACAAGGAATTTCTTCGCGGGAACAAGCAGTACGCTATGATGAGATCTTACGCCGTCAACGTGAGATTCTTTACAATGCGAGAGATCGGCTACTTGATCAAGCGCAAATTGATAAAGGAACGATGCAAGACATTGTCAATGATACATTACTGACTTTTGTGAAGACGCATCCGAACTTGCAGTCTCATGAACTCCATCGATATGTATTAGATAACTTGTCTTATGAGTTGGATCCAGAAATTTTAGCGCTGGAAAAAGATTCGAAACAATTGCTTGAACGCATGGAAAAGTATGCGGCAAAACTCTATGATCGCAAAGTGAAGTCTTTTGAAAATGCCGAACAGTTACAAGAATATATTCGTCAATGCATTTTAAATGCATTGGATGATGGCTGGGTCGAAGAGGTTGATTATTTACAACAGTTACAATATGCGATCACCACGCGTGGTACAGCCCAGCGAAATCCTATATTTGAATACAGTCGAGAAGCCTATCATTCATTTGAAGATATGAAGACAACGATGAAAAGAAATATTACACGAAACTTCTTTCTTGGTGATCCAGAAATGAATGAAGATGGACAGATGAAGATTGTCTTTCCATAAACAAAAACAGACCACATCGGTCTGTTTTTCTATAAAAAAAACGCACCGAAGTGCGTATCTTTTTCATGGTGACACGTACGGGATTCGAACCCGTGAATGCATGCGTGAAAGGCATGTGAGTTAACCGTTTCTCCAACGTGCCGTGCTCAAGCATAATACCACGGTTCGAATGGAGATGCAACCACAAACTAAAAAATCGACAGAAATAGAGAGAAAAAGAAAACAATGAGCCAAATATAGAGGAAGAACTTAAAAATCTTCCAACCAATTTTGATCAAGCCAATAAGAAGCAAAAGAAATAAAAGTGCGAATAGATAAATAAACATGACCCTATTCTAACATAGAATAGGGTAGATATCTTGATAGAGAAAATGAAAAGAAGAAGAATCATCTTCATCGATGTGATAATGACCACAATACCATTGTTGATAGGTGATGGTTTCATAGATTTGTTCGAGATAGGTCAATATATTGACTCGATTGGCTGGATAGCCATTGTCCATGGCTTCACGATCAAAGCCATGTCGCAAGGCAACCTTTTTTGGTGCGTCATGGGTGATGATGATATCAACGATATCATCATACTTTTTTAAATTATCAAGTCCATGTTGACATTCTCTTTGTGTGGGTAATTCTTGAGGCCACCAGCTTTTGCCTTCGATGCGATAGTCTCGATCATGACTAAAAGCACCACCAAAAGTAAAAATGGTATGATTTTCAATGGTATAGATCTCACCGCGTAATAAATGATAAATATCGGGATAAATGGGTTGAACGGTTCCTTGAAATTTTTCTTCTTTGGGATAGGAGCCTAAGCGATCAAAGTTTTCGTGGTTGCCATCGACAAACAAGGTGGTCCAAGGTTTTTTATGCAACCATTCCAACCAGTACTCTTCTTCTTTGGTAGAAAAAGGATCCCAGATCAAACCAAAGTCTCCACAAATGATTAAATAGTCATTGGCTTTTGCGGGACATCGATTTAATTTGCTAATGTCGATCCAAGCATGAATATCTCCCGTCACATAGATCATGATGGTCACCTCCTACTCTTATTGTATAAAAAAAACGCACCGAAGTGCGTATCTTTTCAATGGTGACACGTACGGGATTCGAACCCGTGAATGCATGCGTGAAAGGCATGTGAGTTAACCGTTTCTCCAACGTGCCATGTTTAAGTGCTAATACACTATAGCATGACTTTTTTTGGCGTGCAAGTAAAAAATCAAAAAAAGAGTTGCGTTTTTTTAAGGATTCACCTATTATTAGTGAGTATGCGTGGCAGAGTGATGCTAACACTCATTATGACCACTGCATAAGACATAAAATAGGAGGAAGTCTTATGGCAAAAAAGAAAGCAAAAGTAGCAAAAATCTGCAAATTGCAATTCATGGCCGGACAAGCAAAACCAGGACCTGCTTTGGCAAGTGCTGGAATCAACATGCCTCAGTTCTGTACTGCATTCAATGATGCAACAAAAGATCGTCGTGGCGAAATTGTCCCTGTCGTAATTACGGCATATGAAGACAAGAGCTTTGATTTTGTTACCAAAACAACACCGGCAGCTCAAATGTTGAAAAAGGCTGCAAACATTCAAAAAGCATCTGGAGACCAGAAACAAGTTGCTGGTACCATTTCTGTTGATCAATTGAAAGAAATTGCGGAATACAAGATGCCAGATTTGAATGCCAATGATGTAGAAGCTGCAATGCGTATTGTTGCAGGTACTGCACGTAATATGGGAATTAAGATTGAAGGATTTGAATAGGAGGATAAATCAATATGGCAAAGAGAAGTAAACGTTATCAAGAAGCTGCTAAATTGGTTGATTCTTCAAAAAAATATGCAATCGAAGAAGCAGTTGCTTTATTAAAGCAAACAGCTTCATCTAAAATGGATGAGTCTGTTGAAGTATGTTTTAACTTAAATGTAGACCCTCGTCATGCGGATCAATTGATCCGTGGTGCGTTGGTTTTACCAAATGGAACCGGAAAAAGTCAAACCGTTGCGGTTGTTGCAGAAGGCGACAAAGCAAAAGAAGCACAAGATGCTGGAGCTGACTTCGTTGGTGGACAAGATCTGATCGACAAAATTTCTGGTGGTTGGTTTGATTTTGATGTATTGGTTGCTACACCAAACTTGATGGGTAAATTAGGTCGTTTGGGACGTGTATTAGGTCCTAAAGGATTAATGCCAAACCCTAAGAGTGGTACTGTAACGATGGATGTTGCGAATGCCGTTGATGAAATCAAAAAAGGTAAAGTAACCTATCGTGTTGATCGTGATGGCAATTTGAACATCATGATTGGTAAAGTAAGTTTTGAAGATGAAAAGATCGTTGAAAACTTCAAGGCTATTTATACACGTATTGCCAAAGCGCGTCCTTCTACAGTAAAGGGTACGTATATGCGTAATTGTGTATTGACTTCTACAATGGGTCCAGCTATCCATATCGTTATGGAATAATAGTTGACAAATTGTAGAGAACGATTTAAAATTCGCTTGTTATCAATATTCCAAAGACAGTAACGGTCGAATGACTTAATTATGTTACCTAGGGTTGATGCATATGTTTTATGATGCTCATTTTTAGCCCGTGCTTTGGTACGGGCTTTTTCTTTGAATATTGTGGCAATAAAGAAAGAAGAGGTGGACCAAATGAACAAGGAAATACTTGCTCAAAAAGAAGCCAAGGTCAATGCTCTTGCTGAAAAGATGGAAGCAGCTAGCTCCATTGTTTTGGTTGAGTATCGTGGATTAAACGTTGCTGAAGCCACTGAACTTCGTCGTAACTTACGTGCTGAAGATGTAGATTTCGAAGTTTGCAAAAACGCCGTATCTCGTCGTGCTGCTGAAAAATTAGGTTATGATGATTTTAGTAAAACTTTAGTCGGACCAAACGCCTTAGCTTTTGGTAAAGATCCTGTTGCACCAGCTCGTGTTTTAGCAAAATTTGCGAAAGATCACGAAAACTTGGTTTTGAAAACGGGAATTGTTGACGGAAAAATGGTTGACGAAGACGTCATCAAACAATTGTCTTCATTACCTAACAAAGAAGGTATGTTGGCACGCTTTGCTTCTACATTAAATGCCCCAGTTATCAAATTCGCTATGACAGTCAAGGCATTAGCAGAAGCAAAAGAAAATGGAACTGTCAAAGAAGCAGCTGCCGAAGAAGCATCTGCTACACCAGCTGAAGAAGCACCAGCCGAAGCAGCTGCTGAATAATGAGGAGGAAAAAATCATGGCAAAATTGACACAAGAAGATATTTTAGCTTACTTAGAAGAAGCTACTATTTTAGAATTAAATGACTTGGTAAAAGCAATCGAAGACAAATTTGGTGTTGTCGCTGCTGCTGCTGTTGCTGCACCAGCTGCTGCTGAAGCTGCTGATGAAGGACCAAGCGAAGTAACCGTTACTTTGACTGACATTGGACAAACAAAAGTTAAAGTCATTAAAGCTGTACGTGAAATCACTGGTTTAGGATTGGTTGATGCTAAGAAATTGGTTGATGCTGCTCCAAGTGCAATTAAAGAAAACATTGATCCAGAAGAAGCTGAAGAAATCAAAAACAAATTGGTTGAAGCTGGAGCAACTGTTGAAGTTAAGTAGTCATTTACACTTCGAAGCCCTTTATTTAAGGGCTTTTTTTTATGCCTTCATGGCGATATTTTTCGTAAAGAACGTTTGCGTGTAACTTTACAAATCTTTGAAACAACCGTCATATTTCTTTGACAGTCATTGAGTAGGATGAATATGTAAATAAACAGGGAGGAAAAAACAGTATGAAAAGAGTAGCTTCATTATTTTTAGCTGCTGCAATGACAGCTGGTCTATTGACTGGTTGTGGTGGAGGAAGTTCATCATCTTCTTCGAGTTCAAGTGATTTGGAAGGAACAATTACAGCCGCAGGTTCATCTGCATTAAAACCATTGGTAGATGAGGCTGCCAATAAATTCATCGAAAAATATCCAAACGTATCGATCACGGTTGATGCTGGTGGATCTGGTGAAGGTTTGAAACAAGTATCGGAAGGAACCGTTACAATTGGTAACTCCGATGTGGCTGCGGAAGAAAAACTAGACGCAGACAAAGCCAAAGAGTTGACTGACCATCAAGTCGCTATTGTTACAATGGCACCAATCGTCAATAAAGATGTAAAAGAAGGTGGCGTTGATAATTTGACAAAACAACAATTGATCGACATCTTCACTGGAAAGATCACAAACTGGAAAGATGTTGGCGGACCGGATGAATCCATCGTATTAGTGACTCGTCCATCTTCTTCAGGAACTCGTGCAACGTTTGAAAAATATGCATTAGATGGTAACACAGAAGCTGAAAACCAATCTATGGAAACCGATGATTCAGGTGTCCTTTTGAAAAACGTATCAGATACAAAAGGTGCCATTGGATATGTTGCCTTAAGTTATTTGGTAGACAACAATGATGTAAGTACTGTATCGATTGATGGCGTAGAACCTACTTTGGAAAACACTTACAGTGGTGATTGGAAAGTTTGGGCAACCGAACATATGTACACCAAAGGAAAAGGTAAAAAAGCAGATCGAGAATTCATTAAATACATTGTATCGGATGACTTCGCTAAAACAACCGAAAAACTTGGATATGGCGTAGTCAGCAAGATGAAAAGCTTAGATCATTAGTATTGAGCGGGCCTAGCCCGCTTCATTTTTGAAAGGAGACATTCATATGAAACAAAAAGGAATGTTTGCCAAAGAATATGCCTGGCGAGGACTTGCCACGATTGGCGGAGTGTTCGTCATTGGATTGACCCTGGTGATAGGAGCATTTCTTGTTTATAAAGGCAGTGGAACTTTCCTGATTTTCAAACATACGCTTTCCGAATTTATTGGATCTACCAATTGGGGACCCGTTGATAACTCCGGTGGCGGAGGAACCGTTGGTGCTTTGATCTTCATTTGTGGTTCATTAGCAACTTGTGGTTTAGCTCTTTTGATCGCCACTCCACTCTCTTTGGGATCCGCTATCTTCATGACTGAGATCTCACCAAAATTTGGTGAAAAATTCTTCCGCCCTGTTGTACAAATATTTGCAGGTATTCCATCTGTTGTCTATGGATGGGTAGGTTTGACCGTATTGGTACCTGCTATTAAATCTGTTTTCCATGTGCAAGTTGGACAATCCATCTTAGCTGCCTGTATCGTGTTAGCCGTTATGATTTTCCCAACGATCACCAGTATGGCTAGTGATGCGATTGCGGCTGTTCCCAAAACCAATCGAGATGGTGCCTATGGATTAGGATCAACCCGTTGGCAAGCCATTTATCGTGTCATTGTCCCAGCCGCGAAATCTGGTATTATCTCATCGATCATCATGGGACTAGCTCGTGCTTTTGGTGAAGCCTTGGCCGTAGCTATGGTCATTGGCCAAACAACTGCGATGCCAAAGGGGTTGTTGTCTCGATCCAAAACCATTACGACGGAAATTGCTGCCCAAATGGGAAATGCGATGGAAGGCGGTGAATTGAAAACAGCACTATGGACATTGGCTTTATTGTTGTTCTTGATTTCGTTGTTATTTATTTGGATCATTCATCGTATAAATAGGGAGGCAAAAGACTAATATGAACGAAAGAGTTGTACGTGCCAAACGCGCGGATAAGATCGCAACGGTTATCTTTACGATCATTGCTGCGATGTTCTTTATCTTATTGTTCGGCTTTGCTGGTAAAGTTATTATTGGTGGCTTTTTGGGAGCTACACCAGAAATGTTCCAATTTGCGATGAGCGGATCCATTGGTAACCAATTATGGAATACCATCTACCTGGTATTTATTTCGTTATTGGTTTCGGTACCCATTGGTATATTTGCCGGAATCTATTTAGCTATGTATGCTCGTCAAGGACGTTTCACAAAGTTCTTACGCATGTGTATTGAGACCCTTTCTTCTTTACCATCCATTGTTGTTGGTTTGTTTGGCTATTTGGTTTTCTTGGTTACCCTTGGAATGGGCAAGAGTTTGTTGGCTGGTGCCTTATCCATTTCCATCTTGACGTTGCCTTTATTGACGACCACAACGGAAGATGCAATTCGTGGTTTACCTGCTGGTTATCTACAGGGGGCATTGGGTATGGGATCGACTAAATGGCAATCGGTATTCCATGTTTTGTTGCCTGCTTGTCTACCACGTATCATGACCGGTGTCATTCTAGCAGCTGGTCGTGGTTTTGGTGAAGCAGCAGCTCTATTGTATACAGCCGGTTCCGGAAGCATGTTGAATTGGCGCAATTGGAGCTTTACCAGTCCGACAAGTCCATTATCATTGTTCCGACCTGCGGAAACGTTGTCGATTCAAATTTGGAACTTGCAGGTCAATGGACAAAATCCAGATCTAGCCAACTTGGCATCGGCCGTATTGATGATCTTGGTATTGATCTTCAGTATTGCCGCCAACGTATTGTCTAGACATATTCAAGCAAAGAATCAAGGAGATAAAGCATAGCGTATGAGTGAAGTAAAATTTAACGTAGAGCATATCAACCTACATTATGGTAATTTCCATGCTCTAAAAGATATTAATATGAAAATCTATGCCAATGAGATCACCGCTTTTATCGGTCCTTCTGGATGTGGTAAATCCACTTTCTTGAAATCATTGAATCGGATGAATGATTTTGTCGAAGATTGTGTGATCGATGGCAAAATTGAAATGGATGGTGTCGATATCTATAAGGATATGGATGGTATCTCACTTCGACATGAAGTGGGCATGGTATTCCAACAGCCCAACCCATTTCCCAAAAGTGTATATGATAATGTAGCCTATGGACCACGAATTTTTGGTATCAAGAAAAAAGCAGAACTGGATGAAATTGTGGAACGTTCCTTGCGGCAAGCTGCTATTTGGGATGAACTAAAAGATCGATTAAATAAAAGCGCTTTAGGATTATCAGGAGGACAGCAACAACGTTTGTGTATTGCTCGTACGTTAGCTGTTCAACCGAAAGTCATCTTGATGGATGAGCCTACCAGTGCTTTGGATCCTATTTCAACCAATAAAATCGAGGATCTAGCAGTTGAATTGAAAAAAGACTATACCATTGTTATGGTCACGCACAATATGCAACAAGCAGCACGTATCAGTGATAAGACCGCTTTCTTCTTATTAGGGGAAATGGTGGAATATGGATCTACACCTGAATTGTTTGCGGATCCACAAGATGAACGAACAGAAAGATATATCACAGGAAGGTTTGGATAAAATGCGAAACGAATTCCAAAAAAAATTAAAAGAGCTACATATTTCGTTGATAGATATGGGCCAAGATTGCCAAGATATCATTCGTGATACGTACCAAGCATTGATCAAAAATGATCTAGATGTTGTCGAGGGCATTCGTAAAAAAGAAAATAAAATCAATCATAGTGAACGTGAAATCGAAAATCAATGCATTGCTTTATTGTTGTTGCAAGCACCTGTTGCGAAAGATCTTCGTCAAGTTTCCAGTGCTCTAGAAATGGTCACGGATATGGAGCGAATTGGTGATCAAGCCTATGATATTGCTGACATTGTCAAAAAGAACAACGATTTGAGTGAAATGGTTGAACAATTACCACTACGAGATATGGTCAAACAAGCTATCAAGATGGTCGACGAAGCGATTCAATCCTTTGTAAATAATGATCGTGTTTTAGCTAAACAAGTGATCGATGAAGATGATATCATCGATGGATATTTTGAAACGATCTACAATGATTTGGCAACCAAAGGCATCGATCGTCGAGCTTTGGATCTATTGATGATTGCCAAATATTATGAACGAATTGGTGATCATGCGACCAATATTGCCGAATGGGTATTGTATGAAATCACAGCCCATCAAGTTCCAATTGGTGAAAAATAAGTTCTTCTTTCCTATATAAAAAATATGCGGTGAATTCCACCGCATATTTTACTCTTCCTGATCATCCAGGATTTTTTTCAAACCATTATAGATGCCATTGTCATAAACACTGGTTGTTGAAAAATTCGCAAAGCTTTTGACATAATCGGTTGCACTTCCCATGGCTACACCTATATCGGCTTTTTGCAGCATGTGAATATCGTTGGTACTATCACCAAACGCAATGGTATCTTTCCATGTGAAGTTGACATGTTTCATCATCAATTCAATACCAACGGATTTATCATTACCACTATTGAAGACATCAAACATGAAGCCATCGGATTTCACATTGATCAAGTCGGCCCTTAGATCCGGATGGGCAGCCATAAAGTCATCAATTTCTTTTTTCTCTCTGGTCAAGATCACCGCATTATAGGCACGATGTCTTCGATGATACGATTGGGATGGATCATAAAATAAAGAATTTAAGACATTGCAGTATTTGCAGAAGTCATACATAGGATAAAATTTATTATAGATATAGGTGGCATCGCCAAAATGGAACATGAGTCCCAATTCGTTTTGACCACAAAATTCAACGATATCTTTCACTGTTTGCGTGGAAATGGGTTTTGAATCTACTTCTTCAAAAGCGCCATCCAAGATATAGGAACCGTTGATCAAGATATAGTAATCAAATTGAACATGTTTGAGGATACTGTCCATTTGATTTAGGGGACGTCCTGTTGCGGCGCATACCATATATCCTCGTTTGCGCAATTCTTGAATCGCCTCGATGGTAGAAGGCTGAACGATATCATTTTCGGTTTGGTAAAGGGTGCCATCCATGTCAAAAAATACGATTTTATGTTTCATTGTTTCACCTCAAAATCATTATACAAGAAATATACAAAAAAGAATTGACAAATATGATAAAGATGAGTAAATTATAAATGCATGCGTAATTTGGGCATTGGTATGCCCATTTATTTAACGGATGGAAAAGACACACCCGGAAGTGTGTGTTTGTGAAGAAGTGAAAGGAGTGTTCTTATGCCTACAATCAACCAGTTGATTCGTAAAGGTCGTAAGGCCAGCAAAGCTAAATCAAAGTCACCTGCTTTGAATCGTGGTTACAACTCATTGCAGTCTAGATCAACCAATGTATCTAGCCCACAAAAACGTGGTGTTTGTACTCGTGTTGGTACCATGACACCAAAGAAACCAAACTCTGCATTGCGTAAATATGCCCGTGTTCGTTTATCAAACGGCATGGAAGTTACTGCTTATATTCCAGGAATTGGACATAACTTGCAGGAACATAGTGTCGTATTGATTCGTGGTGGACGTGTCAAAGATTTGCCAGGTGTTCGTTACCATATTATTCGTGGTACATTGGACTGTGCTGGTGTTACTGATCGTAAACAAAGTCGTTCGTTATATGGAACGAAAAAACCTAAAAACTAATTCAAACATGAGAGGAGGAAACTAAATGCCTAGAAAAGGACACATTGCCAAACGTGATGTACTTGTCGATCCTATTTATAACTCCAAGTTGGTTACTCGTTTGATCAACAAAATCATGTTAGATGGTAAAAAAGGAGTTGCACAAACGATTTTGTACAATGCGTTTGATATCGTAAAAGTTAAGACTGGGGAAGAACCAATGGCTGTATTTGAAAAAGCGTTGGAAAATGTCATGCCTCAGTTGGAATTGAAAGTAAGACGTGTAGGTGGAGCCAACTACCAAGTACCTGTTGAAGTAAGTGACGAACGTCGTTTAACTTTGGGTCTTCGTTGGATCGTAAATTATGCACGTTTAAGAAATGAAAAAACTATGGAACAGCGCCTGGCTGCAGAAATCATCGATGCATCCAACGGTACTGGTGCTTCCGTAAAAAAACGTGAAGATACCCATAGAATGGCTGAAGCAAATAAAGCATTTGCTCACTACCGTTGGTAGGAAAGGAGACATCTCAATATGCCTAGAGATTATGCCTTGGAAGATACTCGTAATATCGGAATCATGGCTCACATCGATGCTGGTAAAACGACGACCACGGAACGTATCCTGTATTATTCAGGTGTCAACCATAAAATTGGTGAGACCCATGATGGTGCGAGTACGATGGACTGGATGGAGCAAGAACAAGAGCGTGGTATTACGATCACTTCTGCTGCCACAACATGCCATTGGAAGAAATTAGATGGCACTGGTCATGAATGTCGTATCAATATCATCGATACACCAGGACACGTAGACTTCACTGTTGAAGTAGAACGTTCTTTGCGTGTATTGGATGGAGCCGTAACTGTATTGGATGCCAAAGCCGGTGTTGAACCACAAACCGAAACGGTTTGGCGTCAAGCAACGACATATGGTGTACCTCGTATCGTATTTGTTAATAAAATGGATGCTACGGGTGCCGATTTCATCATGTCATGCAACACGATCATTGATCGTTTAGGTGCAAAATCTTGCCCTATTCAGTTGCCAATTGGGGCAGAAAGCGATTTTGAAGGTATCGTTGATATCATCAAACGTACTGCTTATCATTATTCAGGAGATTATGGACGTATCGTAACAGAAGGTCCGGTTCCTGATGATCTAAAAGATCAAATGGAAGAATATCGTACGAAGTTATTGGAATACTTAGCAGACTACGATGAAGATTTCATGATGCAAGTATTGGAAGGTGAAGAACCATCCGTCGAAGAAATCAAACGTGTATTGCGAATTGCCGTATGTAAAGGTGATTTCTTCCCTGTATTATGTGGATCTGCATATAAAAATAAAGGTGTTCAAGAAGTATTGGATGCAGTTGTTGATTATTTGCCAAGTCCAGTGGATGTACCTTCGATCAATGGTACCGATCTAGATGGTAATCCAGTACAACGTCATCCAAGCGACAAAGAACCATTTGCTGCATTGGCATTTAAGATTGCCGCCGATCCATTTGTTGGAAAATTATCTTTCTTCCGTGTGTACTCCGGTACCGCAAAAGCAGGAAGCTATGTATTAAATTCAAGCAAAGACAAACGAGAACGTTTTGGTCGTATCGTACAGATGCATGCCAATGCCCGTCACGAGATCGATGAAGTGTATGCTGGTGATATTGCCGCTGCCGTTGGTCTGAAAGTAACGACAACTGGTGATACATTGTGTGCAGAAGATGCACCAGTGATCTTGGAATCCATGGAATTCCCAGAACCAGTGATCGAAATGTCTTTGGAACCAAAAACCAAAGCAGACCAAGACAAGATGGGCTTGGGCTTACAAAAATTGGCCGAAGAAGACCCTACTTTCAAAACATATACAAACGAAGAAACGGGACAAACCATTATTGCTGGTGTAGGTGAGTTGCACTTGGATATCATCGTTGACCGTTTGCGTCGTGAATTTAAAGTAGAAGCAAACATTGGTAAACCACAAGTTGCGTATCGTGAAACCATTCGTAAAGCAGCAGACTGTGAAGGTAAATACATTCGTCAGTCTGGTGGACGTGGACAATATGGTCATGTATGGATCAAATTTGAACCAAATGAAGGGAAAGGATTTGAATTCGTGGATGCCATCGTTGGTGGTAGCGTACCTCGTGAATACATCAAACCAACGCAAGAAGGTTTGGAAGATGCTTTACAAAATGGTATGATTGCTGGCTATCCAGTTATTGATATCAAAGCCACTTTGTTTGATGGATCGTATCATGATGTCGATTCCAGTGAAATGGCATACAAGATCGCTGCAAGTTTTGCATTGCGTGAAGCTGCCAAAAAATGTGATCCTGTATTGTTGGAACCAATCATGTTTGTAGAAATTACAGCACCTAGTGAATACTTGGGTAGTGTAATGGGTGATGTTTCCAGTCGTCGTGGATCCATTACGGATCAAGAAGAACGTGGAAATGCTACAATCGTACGAGCTATGGTTCCATTAGCTGAAATGTTTGGTTATGTTACTGACTTGCGTAGCTTTACACAAGGTCGTGGAAACTTCTCTATGAAATTTGATCATTATGAAGAAGTTCCAAAGAGCATTTCGAAGAAGATCATTGAAGAGAACTCTAGTGAAAACTAGTTGCTTTTCAAACCCACTTGAATTACAATTAATTCGATATAAAGTATAAAAAAATAGGAGGATTTAGCAAAATGGCTAAGGAAAAATTTGACAGAAGTAAAGTCCATGTTAATATTGGTACGATTGGCCACGTTGACCATGGTAAAACAACTTTGACTGCTGCCATCACAAGTGTTTTGGCAAAAAAAGGTATGGCAAAAGCTGAAGCATATGATGAAATTGATGGTGCTCCAGAAGAAAAAGAACGTGGAATCACGATCAATACGGCACATGTTGAGTATCAAACTGCAAAACGTCACTATGCACACGTTGACTGTCCAGGTCACGCCGACTATGTAAAGAACATGATCACAGGAGCTGCCCAAATGGATGGTGCAATCTTAGTAGTAGCTGCTTCTGATGGTCCTATGCCTCAAACTCGTGAGCACATCTTATTGGCTCGTCAGGTAGGTGTACCTTACATTGTTGTTTATTTGAACAAATGCGACATGGTTGATGATGAAGAATTGATCGACCTTGTTGAAATGGAAGTTCGTGAATTGTTGAACGAATATGGATTTGATGGAGATAACACTCCAATCATCCGTGGATCTGCATTGAAAGCATTGGAAGGCGATCCAGCTGCTGAACAATCTATCTTAGATTTGATGGATGCTGTAGATACTTGGATTCCAGATCCAGTACGTGATATCGATAAACCATTCTTGATGGCTGTCGAAGATGTAATGACAATTTCTGGTCGTGGTACTGTTGCTACAGGACGTGTTGAACGTGGACAAGCGCATTTGAACGACGAAGTTGAAATCGTTGGTATCAAACCAACTCAAAAAACAGTTATTACTGGTTTGGAAATGTTCCACAAAACATTGGATGTTGCTGAAGCCGGAGATAACATCGGTGCATTGCTTCGTGGTATCGCACGTGATCAAATCCAACGTGGACAAGTATTAGCTGCTCCAGGATCTGTTCATCCACATACAAAATTTAAAGCACAAGTATATGTATTGACAAAAGATGAAGGTGGACGTCATACACCATTCGTATCGAACTATCGTCCTCAATTCTACTTCCGTACAACTGACGTAACTGGTGTTATCACTCTTCCAGAAGGAACAGACATGGTAATGCCTGGTGACAACGTTGAAATGTATGTAGAATTGATCGCCCCAATCGCTTTGGAAAACGGAACTCGTTTCTCTATTCGTGAAGGTGGACATACAGTTGGTGCCGGTAACGTCACTGAAATCTTAGGTTAATTTTGAACCAATCTAAGGAGATCTGAGGATCTCCTTTTTTTTGTTTTCTTTCTGAAAATTCAATATATTAAACATAAATACGTAAGAAAATACCGATAGAATCGTGATTTTGTGCAAAAAAATGAACAATAATTTAATTTATTTGTCTAAAAAAATGAAGCATTTTAGTATCCTAAAGAGCACTTTCGTACAGTAAAAAG
The DNA here is from genome assembly GCF_033971885.1 of Absicoccus intestinalis. Lineage (NCBI taxonomy): Bacteria > Bacillati > Bacillota > Erysipelotrichia > Erysipelotrichales > Erysipelotrichaceae > Absicoccus > Absicoccus intestinalis. Next base: position 22,010 of record NZ_JALBUS010000017.1, read on the forward strand.
TCTATAAATATGGGCTTACATAGGGGAAAATGAAAATAGTGTAAACAAAAGGAAAAAATCACTCAAATAAATGAAAGTAGAAATATCATTTTACATATGAAATAATAAACTCGTTACTTGAACACACCAAGCGAACAGGTGTTGATTATTGACGGGCAAACACAATGCTTGGGTGGACAAGAAGGAAGAGAAAAGGAGTATTATCATTTATCATGGATTCTGAAAAGAAAATCAAATGGTACATGCTTGCCTTCATGTGCTTTTCCACTCTTTGGGGATTTGGAAATGTTGCCAATGGCTACATGTACTTCAACGGGACCCAAGTCATTTTTTCATGGATTTGGATGTTCTTGTTGTACTTTGTTCCGTATGCTTTGATGGTTGGTGAATTGGGATCTGCCTTCAAAGACCTTGGTGGAGGTGTCACTTCCTGGGTACAGGAAACCACCGGTTCAAAATTAGCGTATTATGCAGGTTGGACCTATTGGGCATGTCACGTTACGTACATCGCATCCAAAGGTTCTGGCGGTTTGAAAGCATTGAGTTGGATGATCTTCCAAAATGCGGAAACCTACGATACCTTCCCAACTCGATACGTGCAATTGGCTACCTTAGCGGTATTCTTATTCTTCTGTTGGGTTGCCAGTCGTGGTTTGAACCCATTGAAAAAATTAGCAACGCTTGCCGGAAGTAGTATGTTTGTGATGAGTATCCTATACATCATCTTGATGTTTGCAGCACCTGCCATCAATCCAGGTGGCGGTTATGTCCATTTGGATTTTAGCTTACACAAACTCATTCCAACCTTTGATTTAACGTACTTTACCAACTTATCAATCTTGGTTTTTGCGGTAGGTGGAATTGAAAAAATTTCCCCTTATGTCAATAAGATGGAAGGCGATGCCTCGAAAGAATTCCCTAAGAGCATGATCTTTGCGGCTGTGATGGTCATGGTTTGTGCTATCTTTGGTACCATTGCGATGGGTATGATGTTTGATCCAAAAGTTGTATTTGCTTCTGCAGATAGTCAAACGGCTTATATTGCCAATGGTTCTTATTGGGCATTCGAAAAACTTGGACAATATTATGGTATTGGCAACGCTTTGATGATGATCTATGCTGCATGCAATGCCATTGGTCAATTCTCTACATTGGTTGTCAGCATTGATGCGCCATTGCGTATGTTGTTGGATGATAAAAATGCTCGTCAATATGTTCCAAAACAATTGTTGAAACAAAACAAATATGGCGCATATATCAATGGTATTTGGATGGTTGTGATCCTGTCGGGTGCAATTATCTTGGTACAAATCGCTATGCCAGGCGCTGCTGGTGTATTAGCTCAATTAAATAAATTGAATTCTGTATGTATGCCATTCCGTTATTTATGGGTATTCTTTGCATACATCATGTTGCGTCGCAAGAGCGAAAAGTTCCCACGCTCATATCGCTTTGTGAAAAGCCAAGGAGCGGCGGCTTTCTTTGGATGGTTCTGCTTCATTTTAACGCTTGTTTGCTGTATCATGGGAATGTACTCTCCAGATGCCAAGACCATGGCTTTGAACGTGATCACGCCAGTGGTATTGGTTGCTCTAGGTGTGATCTTGCCAATGATTCGCAAACGTCAAGATCAAGAAGCGGCATAAGCCCGTACAAGAGAAACCGAGAGGTTTCTCTTTTTTAGGAGGAAAATATACATGGAAATTTCACAACAATTATTTGATTTTATTCAATCAAGTCCAAGCATGTTCCATACGATCCAAACCATTCGTACGGATCTGGAAAATGAGGGATTTATGTATCTAGCAGAAGGTCGATCTTGGACATTGGAAAAAGGTGGTAAATATTATACAACTCGCAATCATTCGAGCATTATTGCCTTTACAATTGGTCAAGAACTTGACAATTATCATTTTCAAATGAGTGCTGCACATTCCGATTCGCCAACGTTCAAAGTAAAAAGTGTACCCGAACTGAGTGGGCCCAATGAATATCTTCGCTTGGATGTTGAAGGCTATGGCGGAATGATCGATTATACTTGGCTAGATCGTCCATTGAGCGTAGCCGGTCGTGTCTTGGTTCAAAAGGGACATGCCATGGAATCGAAACTATTATATATAGATAAAGATATATTATTGATTCCGAGTTTAGCAATCCATATGAATCGTGACATCAATCAAGGATATGCTTTTAATCATAAGACCGATCTATGTCCACTGTTTTCAACCGGTGCCTTGAAAAAAGGAGCTTTTGATGAAATGATTGCCAAGGAATTGGGAGTGAAACCTTCGCAAATTTTAGCGAAAGACTTATTTTTGGTGAATCGTCAAAAACCAGTGGTCTGGGGCTATCAAGATGAATTTATTTCGTCGCCAAAATTAGATGATCTACAATGTGCTTTTGTTTCCTTGCAAGGATTTATTCATGCCCATAATGTACACGGTATCAATGTATATTGTTGCTTTGATAACGAAGAAGTCGGTTCCAATACCAAGCAAGGCGCTATGTCGACGTTCTTACATGATGTCTTGACGCGTATCAATAGTGCTTTAGGCAAAGATGCCGATGCCTATTATCAAGCCGTTTCTAAGTCTTTCTTAGTAAGTTGTGATAATGCGCATGCGGTTCATCCAAATCATGGAGATAAGTCCGATGCCGTGAATTATGCGATGATGAATAAAGGTCCCGTGATCAAGGAAGCAGCCAACCAGAAATATACGACCGATGCCTTTAGTCGTGCTTTGTTTACATACCTATGTAAAGAGCAGGATATCCCTGTACAAACTTTTGCGAATCGCAGTGACATGGCTGGGGGATCGACATTGGGTAATTTATCCAATACCCAAGTGAGCGTGCATGCCGTTGATATTGGCTTGCCACAACTAGCCATGCATTCCAGTTATGAAACAGCTGGTATAGAGGATACAAGCTATGCGATCGATGCTTTGCAGGCATTCTTCAATGCCAATTTAATGATTGAAGAAGCAGATACTGTGATATTTGATGAGTAGGGAATGGAAGTGGTTGGATTCATCCTTATCCGTTGATTGGAATACCGAAAGTCGCAAGCTTTTGGATACGATCGATGGGATGCGTATCCCCAATGCACAAAAGAATATGTTGGTGCAATATTATATTGAACATCCGCATATGCAACGGAAAGCAAATCGACAAAAGGAAATCAGATCATGGATGCGTACGGATGCGTATCAAAAGATCAAAGAACAAAGGGTTCATGATGATCAAAATAAATTTACGATTGCGAGCATTGTGATCGTGATGATGGCTACCTTGTTTTTATTCTTCTTACGCGCTGTGATCACACGATCCTTTGTGGTCAATTTCAGTGTGGATGCGATCGTAGGTGCCATTGCTTTGGTACTCCTGGTGCGAAATCTACATATCAAATATCGTTTGATCGATCAATATGTGGATACGAAACGATGGTATCAGATGATCGATGGGGCTTCATTTGTATTATGTGTCTTATTGAAATTCTTGTTTCCACCTGTCTTTGATTTCAGTCTGATCCTCTTATTCATTTCGTTTGTGATCCAAAAGAAAAAACTAGAAAAGATTTTTCAGAGTTTTTAGCGCAATATGCGCTTTTTTTAACGCCTTTTTTTCTAAAAAAAGAGGTTGCATCCCTCCATGAAACATGGTAATATCATACCGCACTGCGAAGAAGTGCGAGGTTGCTGACCCACTGAAAAGCGTTGTCATGGGTGGCGTCAGGTAATTCGCATGGAGCATGTTTATCTAGAATAAACGAAAGGAGTTAACATGGCAAACAACACAATGAGAATTCGCCTTAAGGCGTATGAGCACCGCATCCTTGATGACAGTGCTAAGAAAATTGTCGAAGCAGCGACAAAACACGGAGCTAAAAAAGTAGTTGGTCCCGTTCCGCTACCAACGGAAAAACAAGTTGTAACAATTTTACGTGCTGTTCATAAATACAAAGATTCACGTGAACAGTTTGAAATTCGTACGCATAAGCGTTTGATTGAGATTGTTGCACCATCAAAGGAAACGATTGATTCGTTACAACGATTAGACCTTCCTAGTGGTGTCGACATCGAAATTAAACTTTAATGGAGGTGTCTGAGAATGAAAGGACTATTAGGAAGAAAATTAGGAATGACGCAAGTCTTCACGCAAGACGGTACATTAATTCCCGTAACTGTAGTAGAAACTACACCAAATGTTGTTCTTCAGGTGAAGACAGTAGAAACTGACGGTTACAATGCCGTACAGTTAGGTTTTGACGAAGTCAAAGAAAAGAATACAACAAAAGCAATTGTTGGACATTGTGCCAAAGCAAACACAAGTCCTAAACGCTTCATCCGTGAAGTACGTGATTGTGAATTAGATGTAAAAGTTGGCGATCTTGTAAAGGCCGATATCTTCGAAGCTGGTGAAACAGTTGATGTGATCGGAACAAGCAAGGGTAAAGGATACCAAGGTACGATCGTGCGTAACAATGCACATCAAGGACCTCGTAGTCATGGTGGATCCAAGAACATTCGTCACATTGGTTCATTGGCTACAAATGGTATTACTTCTCGCCAAGGACGTATCATGAAGGGTACTGTCATGGCTGGTCATGAAGGTGGTTATCGTACAACGAACCAAAACTTGACCGTAATTAAAGTAGATGTTGAAAACAACTATGTATTGATCAAAGGAAACGTGCCAGGACCTAAGAAAGGATTCGTTATGATTCGTACGGCGAAGACTTCAAAAGGAAATAGCGAACCAGTAACTTTGGTTGACTATAGCAGTAAGGAGGCTCAATAATGGCTAAGATCGATGTAATTAACCAGACCGGAGCTGTCGTTGATTCCATGGAATTAAACGACGTTGTATTTGGAATCGAACCCAATCAACAATGTATCTATGACGTATTAGTTATGCAAGCTGCTGGTAAGCGTCAAGGTACTGCCAAAACAAAAGGACGTTCTGAAGTAAGCGGTGGTGGACGTAAGCCATACCGTCAAAAAGGAACAGGACGTGCTCGTCAAGGTACTATTCGTGCGCCACAATTCCGTGGTGGAGGAACTGTATTTGGAGCTGTTCCACGTGATTATCACTATCGTGTCAATAAAAAAGTTCGTAATCTAGCATTGCGTTCGGTATTGAGTGAAAAAGTTGCAGATACAGCATTTGCAGTCATCGATCAATTGAATGTAGATGCTCCTAAGACAAAAACATTTATTGGCATCATGGAAGCTATTGATGCACCAAAGAAGACTTTGTTCGTAGTTGGTAAAACGGAAGATACCAACAATGCTTATTTATCAAGCCGTAATATTCCAGAAGCAAAAATGTTACGTAGTGATTTGATCAATGTATTTGATCTTGTCAAAGCAAACAAAGTTATTATGACAGCCGCTGCTGTAAAAGAAGTTGAGGAGGCTTTGGCATAATGAAAGACTATAGAGATGTCATTATTCGCCCAGTTATCACTGAAAAAAGCATGAAGTTGATGGCTGAAGACAACAAAGTCACTTTTGAAGTTGCTAAGGGTGTGAACAAGATTGAAGTTCGCAACGCAGTGGAAAAAGCATTCAACGTGAAAGTTGTTAAAGTAAATATGTTAAACACGAAATCTAAACCACGTCGTGTTGGACGCTATATGGGTAAGACCCAAGCGAGTCATCGAGCAATCGTTAAATTAGCCGAAGGCGATTCTATCGATTTGTTTGGTGAAGAATAATCAGGGAGAAGACGCTATTTCCTGAATAAATATTGCGATAAGGAGGAAAATATAGTTTATGCCTATTAAGAAGTATAAACCTACGACACCTGCTCGTCGTGGCATGACAAGCTTAACAAAAGAAGAGTTGACAGCAACAAAACCTGAAAAGAGCTTGTTAGCCCCTAAAAAGAGCAAGGGTGGACGTAATAACACAGGACGAATCACAACTCGTCATCAAGGTGCTGGACATAAGAAAGCATACCGTATTATTGATTTTAAACGTAATAAAGATGATATTCCTGCAAAGGTATCCACGATCGAATATGATCCAAACCGTTCGGCAAATATCGCTTTGTTGACATATGCCGATGGTGAAAAACGTTACATCATCGCACCTGCTGGATTGGAAGTAGGAATGAAAGTCGTTTCTGGTAAAGAAGTCGACATCAAAGTGGGAAATGCCATGGAAATGCGCAACATGCCAGAAGGTACAATTGTACATAACGTTGAATTAAAGCCTGGTAAGGGTGGACAAATGGCACGTAGTGCTGGTGCTTCTGCTCAAATCTTAGGTGTTGAAGATAAATATGTTATCTTGCGATTGACATCTGGAGAGATGCGTCGTGTATTAGGTGAATGCCGTGCCACAGTTGGTACTGTTGGAAATGGCGATTACAGCTTAGTTAACTATGGTAAAGCTGGACGTAATCGTTGGCGAGGCATTCGACCTACTGTTCGTGGTTCAGTTATGAACCCTAATGATCACCCTCATGGTGGTGGTGAAGGACGTGCACCAATTGGACGTAAGTCACCTATGACGCCTTGGGGCAAGAAAGCTCTTGGTGTGAAAACACGTAAGACGAAGAAGGCAAGCGACAAGTTGATCATTCGCCGTCGTAATGCTAAGTAGGAAAAGGAGGAAATGAGAAATGAGTCGTAGTTTGAAAAAAGGACCTTTCGTTGATGATCATTTGATGAAAAAAGTTGAAGCATTAAATGAAAGCGGAAAGAAAGAAGTCATCAAGACTTGGAGTCGTCGTTCCACAATTTTCCCTTCATTTGTTGAACATACATTTGCGGTTTATAACGGTAAGGAACATGTTCCTGTATACGTTACAGAAGATATGGTTGGCCATAAATTAGGTGAATTTGTGCCAACTCGTAAATTCACTGGACATACTTCCGGTGATGACAAGAAGGCGTAAGAGGAGGAAAAACGATGGAAGTCAAAGCAACTGCAAAAACTCTACGTGTTCAGCCTCGAAAAGTAAGACTTGTCTTAAATTTGATTCGTGGAAAAGACGTAGAAGAAGCCGAAGCAATTTGCAAGTTTACACCAAACAAAGGTGGATATCTTGTCGGCAAAGTATTACATTCTGCCATTGCGAATGCGGTAAATAACGAAGATTTAGATGAAAGCAATCTTTATGTCAAAGAATGCTATGCCAATGAAGGAATCACGATGAAGCGCTATATGCCTCGTGCAAAAGGTAGTGCAAGTGCTATTCATAAACGTACCAGCCACATTACAGTTGTCGTGGCTGAAAAGGAATAGGAGGACAACTATGGGACAAAAAGTAAATCCTATTGGAATGCGAGTTGGCGTGATTCGCGACTGGCAATCAAGATGGTATGCAGACGATAAAAAATTCGGTGACACATTGATGGAAGATGTGAAGATCCGTGAACATATCGAAGAATACTATAAGAAATTAGCCGATAAAGCTGTGGATCGTCGTAAAGCAGATCCTCAAATTTCGCGTATTGAAATTGAACGCAGCAAAAATCGTTTGGTGATCATTGTTCGTACTGGACATCCTGGTGTTGTCATTGGTGCGGAAGGTAAATCCATTGAAGGATTAAAGAAACAAATCGAAAAGATGACTTCTGCAAAATATGTACAAATCAATGTTGTAGAAGTTGCCAATCCAAACTTGGATGCACGTTTAGTCGCTCGTTGGATCGCCGATCAATTGGAAGCTCGTCGTAGTTTCCGTGCTACCCAGAAAAAAGCCATCCAAAATACCATGCGTGCTGGTGCCAAAGGTATTAAAACAAGCGTATCTGGTCGTTTAGGTGGTGCCGATATGGCTCGTACAGAAGGATATGCAGAAGGTGTTGTTCCTCTTCATACACTTCGTAGTGATATCGATTATGCGATTGAAGAAGCAGCCACTCAATATGGTAAAGTTGGTGTAAAAGTATGGATCTGCCGTGGTGAAGTTTTACCTGGTGAAATGGTCAAAGAACCAGAAGCACCTAAGCAACGTCCTCGTCGTCGTCGTAATAAAAACTTCAACAATAAACGTCCTCAAAATCGTGCACCAAAACAAGAAGCTGCACCTGCTGAAAAAGGAGGTAACGAATAATGTTGATGCCTAAAAGAACAAAGTATCGTCGTCCCCATCGTCTAAGTTACGAAGGTCGTAGCAAAGCTGGACGTTCGATTGACTTTGGAGAATATGGATTAGTTGCTGAAAGTGGTAACTATGTAAGTAACCGTCAAATCGAGGCAGCCCGTGTTGCCATGACTCGTTATATGAAGCGTGGTGGAGATGTATATATTCGTATCTTCCCTCATATGGCTCGTACAAAGAAACCTCTTGAAGTACGTATGGGTTCTGGTAAAGGTGCTCCTGAAGGATGGGTAGCCGTTGTTCAACCTGGTCGAGTTTTATTTGAAGTTGGTGGCGTTCCTGAAGAAGTAGCACGTGAAGCACTTCGTTTAGCAGCCCACAAGTTACCAGTTAAAACTCGTTTTGCTAGAAAAGGAGAAGTGAAATAATGTTAGCTAAAGAAATTCGCGAAAAAACGAATGAAGAATTACAAGCACAAATTAGTACACTCAAAGATGAATTATTCAATCTTCGTTTCCAGCAAGCTACTGGTCAGTTAGAAAACACTGCTCGTTTGAAAACTGTTAAGAAAGACATCGCTCGAATCAAGACTGTATTGACAGAGCGTGCCAATGCAGGTCAAGAATAGGGAGGATCTTTGAATGGAAAGAAATGCACGTAAGGTTTATCGTGGACGTGTCGTATCCGATAAAATGGATAAGACCATCACGGTAAAAGTTGAAACAAAGAAAACGCATCCATTGTATGGAAAGCGTGTAGAATACTCTAAAAAATTGAAAGCACACGACGAGAACAATGAAGCTTCCATTGGCGACATTGTAGAAATTATGGAAACGCGTCCATTATCCGCTACAAAACGTTACCGTTTAGTGAAGATCGTTGAAAAAGCTCGTGTTTAATATCAGGAGGAGACGAAACTATGATTCAAAATGAAAGTCGTCTACGCGTCGCTGATAATACGGGAGCTAGAGAAGTATTAGTTATCCGTTGTCTTGGCGGAAGCGTTAGAAAAACAGCAAATATCGGTGACGTCGTTGTAGGTACTGTTAAACAGGCTACTCCTGGTGGATCCGTTAAAAAAGGTGATGTTGTAAAGGGTGTTATCGTACGTTCTAAATATGGCGTACGCCGTGAAAATGGAACATACATTCGCTTTGATGATAACGCATTAGTCATTATTAATGCCGATAAGACGCCAAAGGGAACACGTATCTTTGGACCAGTTGCTCGTGAATTGCGTGATGCTGGATATATGAAAATCGTATCCTTAGCGCCGGAAGTACTATAGGAGGTGTGCCCAGTGAGAATTAAAAAAGGTGATACAGTTAAGGTCATTACAGGTGCTTACAAAGGCACAATCGGAAAAGTAACACAGGCCTTCCCAAAAGAAGATAAAGTCATCGTGGAAGGTGTTAATATGGTTAAAAAACATGTGCGTCCAACCCAACAAGATCCTGAAGGTGGAATTATTGAGAAGGAAGCAAAGATCCATGTTTCCAATGTCATGCTTTACGATGAAAAAGCAAAAGTAGCAAGTCGTATTCGCATGGAAGAAAAAGATGGAAAGAAAGTTCGCGTCTATAAGAAAACTGGCGCGGAAGTAAAGTAGGAGGGTATCTATGAATCGTTTATATGAAAAATATACAAATGAAGTTGTCCCTCAGATGATGAAAGATTTTAACTATTCTTCAATCATGGAAGTTCCTAAGATTGAAAAAGTAGTTGTTAATATTGGTGTTGGTGATGCCATTGCCAATTCAAAATATTTAGATGAAGCTGTTGAAGAATTAGCAGCCATCACTGGACAAGCACCTGTTGTTACTAAGGCGAAAAAATCCATTGCGAACTTTAAGCTGCGTGAAGGTATGCCAATTGGATGCAAAGTTACTTTACGTTCCGAAAAGATGTATGAATTCTTAGATAAGTTATTCAATATTTCTTTGCCTCGTGTTCGTGACTTCCGTGGTGTAAGCGATACAAGTTTTGATGGTCGTGGAAACTATACATTGGGTATCAAAGAACAAATTATCTTCCCTGAAATTGATTTTGATAAAGTGAATCGTACACGTGGTATGGATGTTGTCATTGTTACAACAGCCAATACCAATGAAGAATCAAAGGCATTATTAAAAGGTATGGGAATGCCTTTTAAGAAGTAGGAGGATGATGAAATGGCTAAAAAAGCAATGATCAATAAACAACAACGTCCTCAAAAATTTAAAGTTCGTGAATATACTCGTTGCGAACGTTGTGGACGTCCACATGCCGTATTAAGAAAATATAAAGTATGTCGTATTTGCTTCAGAGAATTGGCTTACCAAGGTCAAATTCCTGGTGTGAAGAAGGCTAGCTGGTAAGGAGGCAAATTGCAATGAACATGACAGATCCAATTGCAGATATGCTAACAAGAATTCGTAATGCTTTGGTTCAAAAGCATGATGTTGTAAGCATGCCTGTATCAAAAGAAAAGAAAGCAATTGCTAAGATCTTAAAAGAAGAAGGTTTCATCACAGACTATGCAGTCGAAGGAGATGGACAATTCAAAGAATTAACAATTACGTTGAAATATACCGAAGATAAACAACGTGTCATCACAGGTCTTCGTCGTATTTCAAAACCTGGTCTTCGCGTCTATGCACATGCAGATGAATTGCCTCGTGTATTGAACGGATTAGGAATTGCCATTATCTCAACAAGTAATGGTGTCATGACAGATCGTGAAGCAAGAAAACAACACGTTGGTGGCGAAGTTCTTGCTTATGTATGGTAAGACAATAGGAGGAAAATAAATGTCACGTATCGGGAATAAACTGATTACCATTCCTGAAAAAGTAACTGTTGATGTTGCCCAAGGGAATGAGGTGACTGTTAAAGGACCTAAGGGAACTTTAACTCGTACATTCTCGGATTTGATGGATATTCAAGTCGAAGATGGTGTAGTCACTGTAAAGCGTCCAAATGATGAAAAACGCACTAAGCAATTACACGGAACCACTCGTGCTTTATTGCACAATATGGTTGTTGGAGTTTCTGAAGGTTTCACCAAAGATTTAGAATTAGTTGGTATTGGATTCCGTGCTGCTGTTAAAGGTAAACAATTGGAAATGCAAATTGGTTACTCTCATAAAGTATTGATCGATATTCCAGAAGGAATTACTTGTACTTGTGGAAGTGCTACGGAAATCAAAGTTGAAGGAATCGATAAGCAACAAGTTGGTGAATTTGCTGCGGAAGTTCGTGCTGCTCGTAAACCAGAACCTTACAAGGGTAAAGGTATCCGTTATAAAGGAGAACATATCCGTCGTAAGGAAGGTAAAACAGCTGGTAAGTAGTGGGAAAGGAGATAAATACAAATGGTCAATAAAAAATCACGTAATGCAGAACGTATTCGTCGTCATAAACGTGTACGTACAAAAATTAGCGGAACTCCTGAATGCCCACGCTTGAATGTTTTCAGAAGTAACGCAAACATTGAAGTGCAAGTGATCGATGATGTGAATGCCACAACATTGGTTAGTGCTTCCAGTGTACAAATGAAATTAGAAAATGGTGGTAACGTGGAGGCAGCTCGTCAAGTTGGAGCTGAAATTGCAAAGCGTGCCCAAGAAAAAGGAATCAAACATGTTGTATTCGACCGTGGTGGATATGTTTACACAGGTCGTGTTAAAGCATTAGCCGAAGCCGCTCGTGAAGCAGGCTTGGAATTTTAGGAGGTCACACCATGGCAATGAATAGAAAACCAAGAAGAGACCACGATGAATTTGAAGAACAAGTTGTTCAAATTAACCGTGTAACAAAAGTTGTTAAGGGTGGACGTCGTTTCCGCTTTGCTGCTTTGGTTGTTGTGGGCGATCACAATGGTCGTGTTGGCATGGGTACTGGAAAAGCAAACGAAGTACCTGATGCCATTCGTAAGGCGAGTGAAAATGCGCGTAAGAACGTATTCACTGTCCCTGTTATCAACAACACAATTCCACATGCTGTAACTGGTAAATTCGGTGCTGGAGAAGTCTTTATGCATCCAGCTGCTGATGGTACTGGTGTTATTGCTGGTGGTGCAACGCGTGCTGTCATGGAATTGGCAGGTATTAGTGATGTTGTCACAAAATGCTTAGGTTCTCGTACCAAAATCAATGTGGTTCGTGCCACGGTTGAGGGTTTGAAAAGCTTACGCACGGTAGAAGAAGTAGCAGCTATTCGTGGTAAGAAAGTTAGCGAAATTCGCGGTTAATTAGGAGGATGTACAAATGAAATTAGAAGAAATGAAATCAAATGGCCATCGTTCCAAGCGTAACCGTGTGGGACGTGGTCCAGGAAGTGGCAATGGTAAAACTTCTGGACGTGGTCAAAAAGGTCAAAAATCAAGAAGTGGCGGAGGTGTTCGTTTAGGTTTCGAAGGTGGCCAAACAACATTAGCTCGACGTCTTCCTAAACGTGGTTTCACCAATTTCAATCGTAAAGAATATGCGATCGTTAATGTTGAAACTTTAAATAAATACGATGATGGAACCGTTGTCAATGCCGCTTTGTTATTGGAAGACAAAGTTATCAAAAAAGAATTATCTGGATTGAAGATTTTAGGTAATGGTGAATTGACGAAGAAATTGACAGTGCAAGCTGCTAAGTTCTCAACATCAGCTAAAGAAGCAATCGAAAAAGCAGGCGGAACGGCTGAGGTTATCTAAAAATGTTTAGAAGCATTAAGGCAATGATAGTAAACAAAGATATTCGTAATCGAATTTTGTTTACGCTCTTTGCCTTCTTTGTGTATCGATTCGGATCAACCATTACAATTCCTGATGTCAATACAGCAGATTTAATGGCTGGTATACAAAATAACTCTTTATTTGAAATGATCAACCTTTTGGGTGGTGGTGGATTGGATCAATTCTCCATCTTCGCACTTGGTGTAACACCCTATATCACAGCTTCGATCATCATGCAGCTGCTGAGCATGGATGTCATTCCATCTTTAACAGAGTTATCGAAAAGTGGTGCGCAAGGACGTAAGAAAATCGATAAATATACTCGTTATTTAGCTGTTATCTTTGCATTTGTCCAATCGATATCTTTGGTTTATGGTTTTTCTAAAACATATACCACATTGATCGTTGGCGGAGTAACACTAAGTAAAGTTTTATATATATCGACCATTTTTACTGCCGGTTCTTTATTCCTCGTTTGGATTGGCGACCAAATTTCTTTAAAAGGTATTGGTAATGGTATCTCCATGGTCATCATGGCAGGTATCGTTGGGCGTATGCCTCGTCAATTTAGTTCTGCTTGGCAATCTTTGATTGGTGCCAATACAAAAAATGGGGTTTGGTTGTTTGTAGGCTATGTCGTTGTTTATTTATTGATCATCATTTTTGTCACGTTGATCAATACGGCGGAACGACGTATTCCTATTCAATATACATCGAGTTCCATTGAATTAAGCAAGCGTAGTGATTCAAACTATTTACCATTAAAAGTCAATTCTGCAAGCGTTATTCCAGTCATCTTTGCTTCTTCTTTGATGATGGCACCGCTACAAATTGCCACCTTTTTAGATAAGACCGATTTTGTGAATGCCGTACAGGATTGGTTAGGATTAAGTACATGGTATTCGCTTGTGATTTACGTTGTATTGATCATCTTCTTTACCTTCTTCTATACGAAGATGCAAGTAGATCCAGAAAAATTAGCAGAAAACCTTGGAAAATCGGGTGCATACATTCCGAATGTACGTCCGGGCACTGAAACGAAAACCTATGTGAATCATATTTTGACTCGTATCACTGTTTTTGGATCCATTGCTTTGGCCGTTATTTCGGTCATGCCACATCTCATGCCAATCCTTTGGCCAGAAATGCCATCCAGCATGGCTTTGGGTGGTACGGGATTGATCATCGTTGTCGGTGTTGCGATTGAAACAGTACGACAAGTTCAAGGTTTGATTACACAAAAATCGTACAAAAAATATTATCAAGACTAAATACAAGTAGTAGGAGTAGAACAATGAATATGTTGATTATGGGAGCACCGGGAGCTGGTAAAGGAACATTCTCTCGTTTGCTTCGCGAAGAATTAAATTTAAATCACATTTCTACAGGTGACATCTTCCGTGAGAATATCTCGAAAGGAACGCCCCTAGGATTGGAAGCTAAGTCATACACAGAACAAGGAAAATTAGTTCCGGATTCTGTCACAAATAAAATGGTCAAAGACTATTTAGAAAATCTTACGGATAAAAAGAATGGATATCTATTGGATGGATATCCTCGTACGATCGATCAGGCAATAGCATTTGAAGCAATGACCAAAGGGACTGACCTTGCGGTTGAATCGGTTTTGGTCATGGATGTGCCATTTGAAGAATTGACACGTCGTATCACAGGTCGTCGTAGTTGTCCAAAATGTGGCGAAATTTACAATATCTACTCAAACCCGCCAAAAGTCGAAGGCGTTTGTGATCATGATGGAACCGCTCTGACACAACGAAAAGATGATAATGAAGAATCATTAAAGACGCGTTTGGATGAATATGCAAAGAATACCGAACCAGTCATTGGCTTCTATGAAGAAAAAGGATTGGTTACTCATGTAGATGCATGGGGCGATAAAGATGAAATTTGGACGCGAATTAAAAAAGTCTTGAATATCTAAATGATTGCGCTTATAATATATAAGCGCAATTCTTGCGTTTTAGTAATTACCACATTTCTATTAAAATCCGCATGAATTCATACGCATTTTAACAGGGCATAAATATGTGGTTGGAAAGGAAACAAAAATGAAAGTAAGACCATCCGTAAAACCAATGTGCGATAAATGTCGAGTCATTCGACGTAAGGGAAGAGTCATGGTAATCTGTGAGAACCCTAAGCACAAACAGAGACAAGGAAACTAACAGGAGGAAGAAATGGCACGTATTGCAGGTGTAGATATTCCAAACAATAAGCGCGTCGTTGTTTCATTGACCTATATTTATGGCATTGGAAACAGTACAGCGAAGAAAGTATTGGAAAACGCAAAAGTCAGTGAAGATATTCGTGTAAAAGATCTGAGCGATGAGCAGATGAATGCGATTCGTAAAGAAATCGACAACATCAAAGTCGAAGGAGATCTTCGACGCGAAGTTCAATTGAACATCAAACGATTGATGGAGATTGGTTGTTATCGTGGTATCCGTCATAGAAAAGGATTGCCCGTACGAGGACAAAGAACGAAGACCAATGCGCGTACGCGTAAGGGAAAAGCCAAGACAGTGGCAAACAAGAAGAAATAGGGAGGTTGCGTAGAGTATGGCACAGAAGAAAACCAAAGCGAAACGTCGTGCAAAAAAGAATGTTGCGCGTGGAGTTGCACATATCCACTCAACTTTCAATAACACGATCGTAACGATCACAGATGAACAAGGAAATGCGGTATCATGGTCCAGTGCAGGAGCCTTAGGATTCAAAGGCAGCCGCAAGAGCACACCATATGCTGCTCAGTTGGCTGGTGAAGCCGCTGGTAAAGCAGCAGCTGATCATGGTATGAAGACGGTGAGTGTAGAGATCAAAGGACCAGGTCCAGGACGAGAAGCGGCTGTGCGAGCATTGCAAGTTGCTGGACTTGAGATCAAGATGATCAATGATGTTACACCAATTCCACACAATGGATGTCGTCCACCAAAACGACCTCGTGGATAAGAATCAATAATAAGGAGGTACCCTTGTGACAACAAACTATACCATTCAAACCATTCAAGAAAACGATACCAAGGGAGAGTTTGTTTTTGAGCCAGTTCAATATCAATTTGGAAGACCATTAGGCAATGCATTACGTCGTGTATTGATTTCTTCCGTTCCTGGTGGAGCCATTTTCAATCTGCAGATTGATGGTATTTACCATGAATTTACCGGAATCGAAGGTGTGACGGAAGATGCATCCGCTATTATTTTAAACTTAAAACAATTGATCTTGAAAATCGATATGCATGACAATGATATTTACACATTGCGCATTGACAAAAAAGGTCCTTATAAAGTATATGCTCGTGACATTGAATGTCCAACCGGCGTTAGCATCTTAAATCCGGATCTATATATTTGTACAGTGGCTGATGGTGGTTCTATTTATGCAACGATGCAAGCACGATTAGGTCGTGGTTATGTCGGTGCGGAAGCAAATAAACACCTTTATCAAGGGGATAATCAACCTCTAGGTTTGATTTATACAGATTCATTGTATGCACCGGTATCCAATGTAGAATATCATGTGGATACAATGGATGTTGATGGTGTAAAAGCCGATAAGTTAACGATGGGAATTACGACCGATGGTACATTAAAGCCTTCAGAGGCTTTGGCCATCGCTAGTAAGATCTTGCGTGATCACTTAGCTATCATTCGCGATGTGGATGAGGATACCATCGACTTAGAAGAAACACCAGAAATCGAAGTGGAAACACAAGCCAATCCAGCGCAACAGAAAATGATCGAAGATCTGGAATTGAGTGTTCGTTCCTATAATTGTTTAAAACGTGCTGGTATTACGACGGTGGATGAATTAACACAAAAAACCGAAGAAGAAATGATCCATGTTCGTAATTTGGGTAAAAAATCACTTCAAGAAGTGAAAGATAAAATGGCTGCTTTGGGATTGAGCTTCCGAGCATCCAATGAATAAATAGGAGGATCACGATGCAGAATCGTAAATTGGGTCGTACTGCGGATCATCGTAAGGCTTTGTTGCGCAACATGGCTACTTCTTTGATCGAAGCAGAACAATTAGAAACGACAGAAATGAAAGCGAAAGAATTATCTGCTGTCATGGATCACTTGATCACATTAGCGAAACAAAATGATTTGGCTGCTCGTCGTAGAGCCGCAGCTTATGTTCGCGATGTCGAAGTGGATGACAATGGAACAACCGCTTTACAAAAATTGTTTAACGAAATTGGACCTGCGTATGCAGATCGTAATGGTGGATACACACGCGTTGTCAAAACGAGAATTCGTCGTGGCGATGCAGCGCCAATGGCCATCGTTGAATTGGTGAAGTAGATCTTTCTACTTCACTTTTTTTAAGTGGAGGTATTATGTCGGAAATCAAAGAGTTAGAACAATATGCCATGGAACATGGTGTACCCATTATTCAAGATGAAGGCTTAGAATTACTGAAACAAAAAATCATTGAATATGATTGTCATTCTTTTTTAGAAATAGGTACTGCCATTGGACGAACTGCATTGGTGATTGCCAATCTGGTTGATCCTATGCGTGTAGTCACGATTGAACGTGATCCGCAAATGATCGAACAAGCTCGATCCCATTTTCAAGATCATGCCAATATTCAACTGATCGAGGGCGATGCCTTAGAAGTACCCCTACCCAAAGGTCCATTTGATTGTATTTTTATCGATGCAGCCAAGGCCCAATATATTCGTTTTTTTACAAAATTTTGTCCTTTATTATCAGAGAATGGTATAATTGTATCAGATAACATGAACTTTCATGGTCTTGTTGATCATCCAGAACTGACACACAATCGAAATACAAAGGCACTGGTTCGAAAAATAAGAGGATATCGAGAGTTCTTGATGGCTTTATCGGATTATGAAACGAAACTATATGATCAGGGCGATGGTATAGCCATCACAAAACGAAAGAAGGGTAAATCATAATGAAATTTTTAAAATGGATCGTTACATTGGCTGCCGTAGCTGGTGCTGGTGTTGCGGTAAGCCAAAAAGTAAAAAAAGAAAAAGCGAAGAAAGAGGAATTGGATGAATTTCTAGTTCCCAATCAAGATGAACCAATAGTTTATGATGTACCAAGTCGTACTGACGATAAGATGAAAGAAGCGATTCATAGCTTGGAGAATCATGAACCTCAAACAAAATATTTCGCGTTTACGGTTGCCGATGCGGATCATGCACATACTTTCCAAAAAGCAGCTGCAGAATTGGATCTTTCCAGTTCGTATGATAGTGAAAAACAAGAAGTTGAAATTGAATACAATGGCAATTTCGATGAAGATGATTTGAACTTATTACAGGTACAATTGGGAGAAATTAGTTTGCAGGCGGAGGCAACTTTTAAAGAAATGCACGATTAAGGGATATTGTTTTATCCCTTTTTTTTATTTATAATAAATAAGCTATGCATAGATAGGAGATGTCCCATGGAAAATGCTATTGAAGTATCTCATCTTTCCTTTGCCTATACCTCAGAAACGGAAACGATAAAGGATGTTTCTTTTACCATTCCCAAGGGTAGTTATACAACCATCATTGGTCATAATGGATCGGGAAAAAGTACAATTGCGAAATTGATCATTGGTTTATTGGGGGCCAAAGGTGGTACGATCAAGATCTTGGATCAAATTGTTTCTCCAAAAACCATTTATGAATTACGATCCCATGTTGGGATTGTTTTTCAAAATCCGGATAATCAATTTATTGGTTCTACCGTTGCTGATGATATTGCTTTTGGTTTAGAGAATCATTGCGTCCCCCAGGAACAAATGCAAGATTTGATTGAAAAAAGTGCTGCTGCTGTGGGGATGACTGATTTTTTAGATGCCGAGCCCACGCATTTATCCGGTGGACAAAAACAACGCGTAGCCATTGCCGGAATTCTTGCGATGGCACCGGAAATTATCATTTTTGATGAATCAACGAGCATGTTGGATCCGCAAGGAAAGGCTAGCATTAATCAAGAAATCAATCATTTGCATCATTCGCGGGATATCACGATTCTATCGATTACCCATGATATGGAAGAAGTCGCACAGTCCGAACATGTCATTGTCATGAATCAAGGCATGATCGAGATGGAAGGAACACCAGAAGAAATATTCTCTCATCCGTCTGTATTACAGAACATGCAGTTGGATATTCCCTTTGCGTTAAAGTTTTCCAAATATCTTCAATCCAAAGGAATCTTGCATGAGGATATTTTAACATTAGATAAGGTGGTGGATGCTCTATGTCAATTGAAATCAATGGATTAGAACATGTATATAATCCCAATACGCCTTTTGAGCATGCCGCTTTAAAAGGCATTGATTGCAGCATTGCTCAAGGAAAAGTAACCGCGATCATTGGCCAGACAGGTTCAGGTAAGTCGACTTTGGTTCAACATTTAAATGGTTTATTGGTACCAACAGGTGGTAGTTTGGATATTTGTGGCTTTCATATTCAACCCTTATTAAAGATCAAAGATATCAAAGAATTACGCCGAAAAGTGGGACTGGTCTTTCAATTTCCTGAATATCAATTGTTTGAAGAAACGATTGAAAAGGATATTGCGTTTGGTCCGAAAAACTTTGGAACTCCTGAAGAAGAAGCATTGAAATTGGTTCGAAAAGTTTTGCCATTGGTTGGTTTGGATGAATCGTATTTAGATCGTTCGCCTTTTGAATTAAGTGGTGGACAAAAACGAAGAGTGGCGATTGCAGGGATCTTGATCTTGGATCCCGAAGTCTTGGTGTTGGATGAGCCCACAGCGGGACTGGATCCGCAAGGAGCCAAAGAAATGATGACTTTATTCATGAATCTCAATCGAAAGTTGAATAAAACGGTTCTCTTAGTTACCCATGATATGAATCATGTCATGAATTATTGTGATGAAGTCATGGTCCTAGATCATGGTAAATTAAAACATAAATCGGATGTAAAAACTTTTTTTGAACATCCAGATTGGATGATAAGCATTGGCATCGACCCCCCTGCTTTGATTCGCTTGAAAATGGCGTTACAAGCCAAAGGATTTACGATTCCCGACGATGTTCTTACCTTAGAAGCGTTAGGGGATTGTGTAGAAAAGCAGGTGAATGCCCATGAATAATATTGCACTTGGACGTTATATGCCTTTGGATTCTGTGGTTCACAAAATGGATCCCCGCTCGAAAATCATGATCATGCTGCTTTTGATGATTGCAATTTTTGTTCCTGCTGGTGCTTGGGGCTATGTACTCGTTGCCGCTTTTATTGCGGTTTGTTTGGTCTTATCAAAATTAAGCATTGGTTATGCCTTTCGTGCGATGAAACCAATGATGTGGATGATGATCTTTTTGTTTGTGATCAACGTCTTTGCGATTCGGACCGGCTACGTAATGGCAACCTTAGGACCAGTATATATTTATTCGGGAGCCGTGTATCAAACTTTGTATATTGTCGTTCGGTTGATGATGATGATCGTGATCACGACGGTATTGACCGCTACGACCAAACCCTTAGATCTAACGTTAGGCATTGAAAAATTGTTGCATCCCTTTGAAAAAATGGGTCTTCCAGCTCACATCATTGCGATGATGATCAGTATTGCTTTGCGTTTTATTCCTACTTTGATCGAAGAAACACAACGAATCATGAATGCACAAGCCAGTCGAGGTGTGGATATGGAAAATGGTACCTTCAAAGAAAAGATCAAAGCCATCTTATCTTTGATCGTTCCATTGTTTGTATCGGCTTTTGATCGTGCAGATCAGCTGGCCAATGCCATGGAAGCACGTGGATATGATCCCAACAAACAAAGAACTAGATATAAAGTATTAAAAATGACCTCTTTCGATTATGTAGGATTGACCTGCAGCTGTATCGTTTTGGGTGCAACCATTGCGATCGGAGTGCTTCTATGATCTATAAAGCTGTTGTTGCTTATGATGGCTGGAATTATGCCGGATGGCAGAAACAAGCCAATGCATTAGGCATTCAAGAAGTGATTGAAAAAGCGTTATCGCAAATCAATCGAAAAGAAACAAGGATCATCGCCAGTGGGAGAACGGATGCCAAAGTACATGCATGGGGTCAAGTCTTTCACTTTGATCCTCTTGATTCGATGTCGCCACAAGCTTATTTTCAAGCTTTAAATACGCGATTACCAAAAGATATCCGGATCCAATCCATTGAACAGGTTCCGGATTCTTTTCATGCCCGTTTTTCGGCTCGATCAAAACGCTATGACTTTATTTGTACGACCAATGCCAAGGATCCTTTTTCCTATCGTTATAAACAATTGGTTTGGCAGGATCTGGATATTGAAGCAATGAAAGCTGCTTCGCATTATCTTTTGGGAACACATGATTTCACAAGTTTTTGTTCCAGTCGTGTGGAGGAAAAGAAACCCAAACGAAAGACCATCACGCGCATTGAGATCCAAGTGGAAGGATCGGATATTCGAACTATTTTTGAAGGCAGTGGGTTTCTTCGCTATCAAGTGCGAATGATGATGGGAACTTTGATCGAAGTGGGTAAGCATCGGCTAGAACCACTGGATGTCAAGAAGATCTTGGATGCAAAAAATAAAGAAGCTTGTCGTTATAATGCTCAGCCCCAAGGTTTATATTTGATGAAAGTAAATTATTAAAGTTTATCGTTGACTTTTGGGGCTCGTTTCACTAAACTATTATTTGGCTAATCTCAGCCTTTGAGCCCCGGTAATGCTCAAATAGGAGGAAGATTAATTATGCGTCAAACTACTATGGCAAAACCTGCTGACGTAAAACGTACTTGGTATGTGATTGATGGCGAAGGCGAAACTTTGGGTCGTTTAGCTACCAAAGCTGCACATGTACTAAGAGGAAAACATAAACCTACATATACACCAAATGTGGATTGTGGAGATTATGTGATCGTTATCAATGCAGCAAAAGTTGAAATGACTGGAAACAAGTTACAAACAGAAAAGTATTATAACCATTCTGGATTCTTTGGTGGTATGCGTGTTCGTACCGCAAAAGAAATGAAAGAAAAATATCCAGAAGAATGGGTAGAAAGAGCAATTAAAGGAATGTTGCCTCATACTCGTTTGGGTGATGTACAACGTGGACATTTGTATGTGTATGCTGGTAGTGAACATCCACATGCAGCTCAACAACCTGTTGAGTTAAAGGTGAAAGGATAAGGAGGAATAGATCATGGCAGACAATATGGTTCAATATCATGGCGTAGGACGCCGTAAAAAATCTGTTGCTCGTGTATTCTTGCGCCCAGGAACAGGTAAATTTGAAGTAAACGGAAAGAGCTTGGAAGATTATCTTCCATTGGAAACTTTACGTATGGTCGTAAAGGCACCTTTTGAAATTACCAATACAACGGGTCAATTTGATGTATTGATCAATGTACATGGTGGTGGTTTCACTGGTCAAGCTGGAGCAATGCGTCACGGTATCACACGTGCATTGATGCAAGCAAGTGATGATTATCGTCCAGTATTGAAAGCAGCTGGTTTCGTTACTCGTGACCCTCGTGCAAAAGAACGTAAGAAATATGGTTTGAAAAAAGCACGTCGTGCACCTCAGTTCTCAAAACGTTAATTTGGAACCAATCAACAGAAAAAGCCCATTTGGGCTTTTTTTTTATTGCGTAGCGAATACCACGCGCTATGTGCGTGGTGGTAGACCTTTTAGTGTTAAAAAAGACAACCTCCTATACTACAATGAATATGGCCCGCCAGCCGTAAACAAAATAATATAGGAGGTTGTCAA
>NZ_JALBUS010000018.1:0-44195 GCF_033971885.1 Absicoccus intestinalis
ACGATCCGGTAGCGATAGCGGAGTGGATACACCTGTTGACATCCCGAACACAGAAGTTAAGCACTCCCGCGGCGAAGATAGTTGGGCCTGCCCCTGCGAACCTAGCACGCTGCCGGGTCTTTTTTTTGGATTTTTTGAAAAGATTAAGCCCTTTCATTATTTCAAAAAACTATCATTTATAATATAATAAATTTGTTTAAGGAGGACTTCTTATGGATCAAAAGAAAGTTCAGGCTTTTTTCGAGGGAAACGAAATCAAAGCATACCATATATTTGGTGCACATATAACGGATTCCGGCGTTCATTTTGCGGTATATGCACCAAATGCGAAGTCGATTTCAGTCATCGGTACCTTTAATAATTGGGATGACGAAAGCGATATCATGACTAAAGACCAACAAGGCATTTGGGAAGTGGATGTAGCCAATGCCAAACCTGGTCATTCTTATAAATACCGCATTACCCAAGCTACGGGCACCATTGTCGATAAGATGGATCCCTATGCTTTTTATAGCGAATTAAGACCCAATACGGCTAGTATCATTTCGGATCTATCCTATGATGAATGGACCGATCAAAAATGGTTAAAACAAAGAAATAAAGGATTTGATTCACCGGTCAATATTTATGAGATCCATGTGGGCTCATGGAAAAAACCCGACGAAGATCCCGAAACGTTTGTTCATTATCATGAAATTGAACAAGATTTGATCGAGCATTGTAAAAAACATCATTTTACCCATGTCGAAATGATGCCATTGTGTGAATATCCATTTGATGGTTCATGGGGCTATCAATGTACTGGGTATTTTTCGAGCACGTCTCGTTATGGAACCAACCATGAACTCATGCATTTTGTGAATGCTTTACACAATGCCGGAATTGGCGTGATCATGGATTTTGTACCGGTTCATTTTGTGAAGGATAATTATGCTTTGGCCATGTATGATGGTACGCCACTATATGAATATGCCAAACCTGCTGATGCCTATTCGCAATGGGATACCTATAATTTTGATCTATGGAAAGAAGAAGTACGTAGTTTCTTGATGAGCGCTGCCAATTTCTGGATCGATGTCTATCATTTTGATGGTTTGCGTATGGATGCCATCTCCAATGCGATCTTCTGGCAAGGCGATAAGCGCAATGGTGTCAATGAAGGGGCTTGCAACTTCATGAGACGTATGAATTTCAATCTGCATAAAGAACATAATGGTAAGATCATGTTGATTGCCGAGGATTCTACTGATTTTCCAAATGTCACTCGATCTACTTTAGATGGTGGTTTAGGATTTGATTATAAATGGGATCTTGGATGGATGAACGATACTTTAAATTATTGTAAGAAGGATCCAATTTATCGTCAGTGGCATCAAAATTCCATTACTTTCTCTATGGCCTATTTCTATTCGGAACGATTTATGAATGTCTTCTCGCATGATGAAGTTGTCCATGGAAAAGCGACCATCGTGGATAAGATGTGGGGTAGTTATGAAGATAAATTTGCTCAAGCACGTGCCGTTTATACTTACATGTTTACGCATCCGGGCAAAAAATTAAATTTCATGGGAAATGAAATTGGTCAATTGCGTGAATGGGATGAAACAAAGAGTTGTGATTGGTTCTTATTGAAATATCCAATGCACGATGCCTTCAATCATTTATTCCAAGACTTGGCAAAGTTATATGTTGAAAATGATGCATTCTGGAAAAATGATTATTCCCCAGAATCGTTTGAATGGATCGATGCGGATAATGCCACCCATAATATGTTCTCTTATTTGCGTAAAGGTACGGATAAGGATTATGTCATCATTTTAAATTTCTCGACAAATCCATATGATCATCAACAATTTGGTGTGCCTTGTATGGGTGAATATCATGAAATTGTGAATACAGAATGGCCAAAATACAATGGCAACTACAAGGATGATACACCACAAAAATGTCATGCGGTTCGTTTATCGCGCAATGGCAAGCCATTCATGATCGAGTGTAATGTACCTAGTTTGGGTGCCACCATTTTTGAAGTGAAGAAAAAATAATGAGTAAGACCGAGAAATCGGTCTTTTTTAGTTACGTTTAGAAGATTGTTTATAGTATTTTCTTGGAAATATGTTATTTTTTGATTGGGATATGACTTTTGTGATGTGTTTGTAACAAATGTTTTATTCGTTTATAATGTACATATGGTACAGTATTTTGAAAATGATACATCGCAAAAAGATCAACCAAGCACATTCTCTTTTACGATACAAGATCATTCTTTTACACTGGAAACAAATAGTGGTGTATTTTCAAAAGAACGATTGGATACGGGCACACGTATTTTATTAGAGACCATTCTTGCGAATGAAGTTGTTTGTGAGCATGTATTGGATCTTGGTTGTGGAATTGGTCCAGTCAGTGTCGTATTAGGGACTTTCTGGCATTGTGATCTGACATGTGTCGATGTGAATGAAAAAGCTGTACAACTAACGCGTAGAAATCTTGAAAAGAATGGTTTATCGGGTCATGTATGTTGCGAAGATGGCGTACGATCGGGTTTATACGATTGTATTGTTTTAAATCCACCGATTCGTGCGGGAAAACAGACGATTTATCGATTGTTTGATGAAGCCATGGCGCATTGCACCAACCATCTATGGATCGTTATGCGAAAACAACATGGAGCAGAAAGTGCACAGAATTATTTGGCAAAGAAATATTCGGTCTCACGCATAAAACGTGAAAAAGGATATTGGGTGTTAAGGGTAAGTAGTGATGATGTAGTATGACAAAGAAACAAGTCCACTTCTTTCGTTTCAGTGCATGGATCTTGTGCGTACTGGAAATTTGGAAACAAATCTATTTGACATATGTGGTTGGTCATTATTTATGGTGGCATTTTCCTTTTCAAATTTGTAGTATACCGATGTATTTGTGCTTTGCGATTGGGTATGGTAAAACGAAATATCAAAATCGGATGTTGTGCTATTTGATGACCTATTCTACGGTCGGTGCATGGGCCGGATTATTGGGATGTCCTTTTTTAGTTTGGCCTCGGATCATTTTTAATATCCATTCGTATTTTTGGCATATTTATATTATTTTTGTTGGTTGGGTAGCCGGTCATATTTGGATGCAAACCCAAAAAGATTGGAATGATTTTAAACAATCTACGTATTTATATTTTGCGTTTTGTTTGATTGCTTACTTTATTAATCGAATTGTTTATCCTTTTGCCGGCATCAATTTATTTTATTTAAATCCCAAAGTGGAATTTAATTTACCTTTTTATCGAGCTTTGATTCCTTATATTGGGTATTCTTGGACCATTTTTGTGTATTTGACATCGGTTGTTTGTTTTTCGTTGATGACATTGAATATATGGTTTAATGCCAGTACTTGGTATAAACAAAAACACAAAGATCAGGAATCGAAAAATATGAAAACAGTGCATGAATCGGAATGATCATGCATTTTTTATATTTGTTGTAAAAACAACATACTTTCTATTCTTTCTTGTGTAAGATAAGTGTGAAAAACAGGGAGGAAATTCTAATGAATGAAATGTTTTGTTTTCAATGCGAACAAACTGCCGGATGTACAGGGTGTGTGGGTAGAGCCGGAGTTTGTGGAAAATCAGCCGAAGTAGCACGTTTACAAGATCAATTAACTGGTGCATTGATTGGTCTATCCAGTACGATCAAGGATCAAGAAAATGTTTCAGAAACGGTATGGAATACAGTGATCGATGGTTTATTTATGACCATCACCAATGTAAACTTTGATGCCGCATCGATTCAGGAACAAATTGAAAAAACCAATGCGCCATACATCTTTGATCTCAATCAAGTATGGAACGGAAATGAAGATATTCGCTCATTGAAATCTTTGATTTTATTTGGACTTCGTGGTATGGCAGCCTATGCTCATCATGCCGCCATGTTAGGATATCATGATGACGATGTAAATCACTTCTTTGCCGAAGGTCTTGCTGCAATTGGATCAGATCTAGGTGGAGATGAATTATTACCATTGGTATTAAAAACAGGAGAAATCAACTTAAAATGTATGGCTTTATTGGATCAAGCCAATACAGAAAGTTATGGAAATCCTGTACCTACGACGGTTCCATTGACCATTGAAAAAGGACCATTTATCGTTGTTACCGGTCATGATCTAAAAGATTTGAAATTATTATTGGAACAAACAAAAGATAAAGGAATTAATATTTATACACATGGAGAAATGTTGCCAGCTCATGCGTATCCAGAATTGAAAAAATATTCTCATTTAAAAGGAAATTTTGGTACGGCATGGCAGAATCAACAAAAAGAATTTGATCAAATTCCAGCTCCGATCCTATTTACAACCAACTGTTTGATGCCACCTCGACCATCTTACAAAGATCGTGTCTTTACAACCGATGTGGTATCATTCCCAGACTTGACTCATATCGATGAAAAGAAAGATTTCACGCCATTGATTGAAAAAGCCTTAGAATTGGGTGGTTATGAAGAAGACCATGAAATGACAGGTATCAATGGTGGTCATGAAGTAACAACTGGATTTGGCCATAATTTCGTATTGGATCATGCCGGTGAAATCGTTGAAGCCGTGAAAGCAGGAAAAATTAGTCATTTCTTCCTTGTAGGTGGATGTGATGGTGCGAAAGCCGGAAGAAACTATTACACGGAATTAGTAAAACAAACACCAAAAGATTCTATTGTCTTGACTTTGGCTTGTGGAAAATATCGTTTCAATGATTTAGATTTAGGAACAGTTGCTGGATTCCCACGCATCATGGATGTTGGTCAATGTAATGATGCATACAGTGCTATTCAAATTGCTGTTGCCTTAGCCAATGCCTTTGATTGTGATGTCAATGAGTTGCCACTTTCCTTCATCCTTTCTTGGTATGAACAAAAAGCTGTTTGTGTATTATTGACTTTACTTCATTTGGGCATCAAAAATATCTTGCTTGGACCAACTCTTCCAGCCTTTGTTTCTCCAAATGTATTACAGGTTTTAGTGGATCAATACCAAATTGGCCCAATCAGTACACCAGAAGAAGATTTGAAAAAACTTCTATCCAAATAGATAGATAATATGACAGGAGCAAATGCTCCTGTTTTTTTAAAAAAAGAACCGGAAATTCCGGTTCATTGTTTTCTTTGACCATAAGGAATGGTGGCAATGGCTTGATCTAAGGTCTCCATCACGTTTTGTGATATCTCTAAATAGCTTTCCATTTTTGTTACATTGTTTGTTTCTAACATCTCTTTGAAATCTAAGAATTCATGGGCCATCCAATTGGATTGGGTATTTAAATAGACATCTTGTATTTCTTGATTTCGAATGCATAAATGATAGCCTTGTATCAAATTGGCGCCGCCATCTAGATTGATTGTTCCATGATCGCCTTGTATGATCGCATAGGCTGGACTTTCAGCATCTTTTGCGCCGGTACAGACGGCATAAAAATCAGGATATGTAAGTAGGACGGTACCCGATGTATCGACCCCATTGAATCCTATATTCGCATGATAAGAAACGGTATCTGGTTTCCCAAATAAGGATACCACAAAGTTGAGATTGTAGACGTTGATGTCATACAAAGCGCCACCATAGAATTTTGGATCCAATGCCGGTAATACGTCTTGTTTTTTATATCTATCATAACGGGAAGAATACTGTGAGTAGTTACACTGGATACATTTGATTTGACCAATCTTATGAATATCTTCTCGAAGTTGTTGATAATTTGGGGTATGAAGAGGTCGTACGGCTTCAAACACAAAGACATGTTTTTGTTTTGCTAAAGTAATGATTTCCTTGGATTGTTTGGCATTGATACAAAATGGTTTTTCAATAATCACATGTTTATCAGCAAGCAAGGCTTTTTTGGCATAAGAATAATGAGCGGTATTGACTAAACCAATATAGATCACATCACAATCGGTTTCTTGTAGCAGTTGATCATAGTCGGAATAGACATGGGGAATTTGATATTGAGCTTGTAGTTGTTTGGCTGCTTGCAGATTATGTTTGGCATAAATAGCGCCTACATCTATGGGTAAATCGTTGATACATTTCAGGGCTTCATGGACAATAAATCCCGTACCAATCATCGCAACCTTCATTTTCTGTCCTCCTTTTGTGTTACACTTATTATACAAGGAAGTTGGAAGTATGAATAATGAAAATAAACAAACACCGATATTGATCAATCAACAGGACAGTATTGATGAATTTTTACGTTTTGCGCATGAAAACTTGGATCCCGTCCAAGATTTTTTAACGAATTATGAATGCGCCATCATGGAAATTGAAACAAAATTCAATGTATTGAATGCCCGCTTTTCCATAAAATACGATGGCAATCCCATTGAATCGATCCATACTCGATTAAAATCTTGGGATAGTATCATTGGCAAATTAAATCGCAAACATTTACCCTTTTCACTGGAAAGCATTTCAAAGAATATTTTTGATGTAGCTGGCGTTCGTGTGGTTTGTTCCTTTGTGGATGATATCTATACGTTAGCGGATTGTCTTTTAAGTCAGGATGATATTCATTTGATCGAAAAGAAAGATTATATCAAACATCCCAAAGAAAATGGCTATCGTAGTTTGCATTTAATTGTTGAAGTACCTATTTTTACCGAAAACGGGCCAAAGAAGATGCCCGTTGAAATTCAATTGCGTACGATCGCAATGGATTTTTGGGCGAGCTTAGAACATAAATTACGTTACAAAAAGAATTTAAACGATGAGCAATTGAAGCGATTATCGAATGAAATGATGTATTGTGCGGATCGCAGTGCAGAATTGGATGATCGTATGAATCGTGTCCATGATGAATTAAAGAAGGAAAATTAGGAGGGGGCGCATACTGTGTTATTGGGAATCGCCAATGCGGATAAAAAAAGATTGGGTGTTTTTATTCGCTTTCAATTAAAGAATCGAATGCGACAGGATCCTGATTATACAGTGGATGAATTTGTGAGTGGCATTTGTTCCAAAACAAAATTCAAATTGTTGGTGCAAAATAAGGAATTGTTTGATAGTGACATCTATGAATTCTTTTTGCGCAAGTTGGGCTATGAATTCAATTATGATGATCGAATCCTGTCTCGTTGCTTAGCAGATAAACGGGATATCTTGCGACTGTTAGAAAGACAAAATATGCCTGCTTTTTATCAGGGAGTGCAAAAATATCTAAAAGACATGGAAGATGTGAAAGAATATGCATTGGAATCCATTGAATATGACTGTTTGAATTGGATATTGGATGTTGAACTGAATGCCGAAACGTTTGCCGCTTTGATTGTTCGTTTTCCCATGTTGGACAGTTATACACAAGAAATTTGTGGCTATTTCCTATTAAAATATATTCATGATCATATAGCCAATCGAATCGATGAAAAATGGTTGGAACGATATGGATTAAGGAACTTAAAAGCGCTACAAAATCAATTTTGGATCTTAAAATTATTGATTCAATGGGAAGACTATTATGATGCATCGGTGTATTGTCAAAGTGTGTTGGAGCAAGCCTATAAAAGAAAAAATGATCGCCTGCTTTTTCATACGCAGATCACGCGTTTGTTCATTGTGATGAAGATCCAACCATCGGCTTTTGAGAGGTATGCCAATCAAGTCTTAGAAAATCCCATCATTCAGGAAGATCACGAAGATGAATATGTGTATGAATTTTATCATGTGGTTGGTTTACATTATTTCATCCAAAAGAATTATGAACAGGCATGGCATTATTTTCGACGAGCTATGAATGATGATCTGTATTATTTCCCAGAAATCATCTTTTTAAATCATATGGCAACGATCACGCCGATGAAATTGCCGGCGGAATTAAAGGAACAAATTCAAGTGCCACAAGATCAAAAAATTTATCAACCTATTTATCGTTATTTTTGTTTAAAGAATAAAAAAGAATCTTATGATACGCTCGCAACCTATTTATGGGATCATTGTTGCAAAGGATTGGATCGTTTTTATCCATCATGGGTCATGAAAGATATCATCCAAACCGAATTTGAGTGGATTGCCAGCCAGACTGGTGATAAGAAATATTTAAATCGATTCTTAGAGGAAACCAAATGAAACGTGTACTAACCATTCAAGATATTTCATGTATTGGCAAATGCTCCATCACGATTGCGTTGCCGGTTTTATCGACCATGGGGGTGGAATGTGCCATCTTGCCGACAACTTTATTGTCGTGTCATACGGCTTTTCCAACGTTTAAAAGTTATGATCTGACCGATCATATGATGGCTATTGTCGATACGTGGAAGCAACAAGATATTCATTTTGATGCGATCTACACCGGGTATTTGGGTTCTTTTAAAGAAATTGAATTGGTCAAACAAATCATTCATTCATTTGAAGACGATGATCCATTGATCTTTATTGATCCGGTCATGGGTGATCATGGCAAATTATATGCTGGATTTGATGAGGCGTATGTGCAAGAAAATACGACATTGTGTTCTTTAGCCGATATCATTGTGCCCAATGTAACGGAAGCGGCTTATATGACGCATATGCCCTATCAATCCAAATATGATGTTGGTTATATTCGATCGATGTTGGATCGATTGATTGAAATGGGAGCAAAACATGCAGTCATTACCGGGGTTTCGCTATCGCCAGGAAAAACAGGTGTCTATGGATTTGATGGTCATTCGTATTTTTCTTATCAAAACAAACACTACGATGCCATTTTTTATGGTACGGGCGATTTATTTGCGAGCACAACGGTGGGTGCTTTGGTACAAGGCTATGCCATGGAAGATGCGTTTCAATTGGCATCGGACCATACGGCGCATACGATCGATGTGACCATGCAAGATCCAGATCGAGTGTGGTATGGGGTTGATTTTGAATCGACACTATGTGATTTAGGCAACATAAAAAAAGGATGCAATCGAATATAATAAAGAAAAAAGAAAGAGGGAACAATGTTTAAAGAAGAATATGAAACAGTCGCAAACATTGCAGCGAACAAGATCCAGTTCTTGAAAAAGAATCCGATTGGCATGTTTGTGATGTCCATGATGGCTGGTGCTTTTATTGGCTTTGGGATTTTATTGAGTTTTACAGTTGGCGGTGCTTTGAACGGCTTACCAGCACGATCATTGGTGATGGGTGCTTGTTTTGGATCGGCACTCAGTTTGGTCGTGATTGCGGGGGCTGAACTTTTTACCGGAAATAATTTGGTGCTGAGCGCCGGATTGCTCAAAAGAAAAGTATCTTTTCGAGATGTTGTGCGATTTTGGATCCTATGTTGGTTTGGCAACTTAGCGGGCGGCATGGTACTTGGTATCTTATTTCATCTGGCAGGCTTAAATACAGGTGCCACGGCACAAGCCTTTAAGGCAGCAGCCAGTCTTAAGACCCAAGCTCCTTGGCTTTCGTTATTTATGAAGGGCATATTGTGTAATACTTTAGTTTGTATTGCGACATGGTGTGGCATAAAATGCAAATCGGAATCGGGCAAGCTCATCATGATATTCTGGTGCTTGTTGATCTTCTTCACTTGTGGATTTGAACACAGTATCGCCAATATGACCGTCTTTATGGTTGCCTTATGCAGTAAGGGTGTTTTGTTGAGTGGCTGTATCTATAATCTATGTGTTGTGACTTTGGGCAACATGGTTGGTGGCATACTATTTGTGGCCATTCCTTATTATTTAGCTTCGAAAGAACGATAAACGTCAATCTTGTTGATATTGACGTTTTTTTATATGAAACCATCAACAAATATGATATAGTAGGATAAGAAAGAGCTTACAAATATGAAGGAACGTCAAGCAGGTATATTATGTCCACTATTTAGTGCCCCTGGCAATCAGGGAATTGGTGATCTTGGTGCTAAAACCAAGATGTTCATTGATGTCATTGCGGATGCCGGTTATACAGTTTGGCAAATCTTGCCCATTCAATATACCGGAAGATCGCATTCACCGTATCAATCGTATTCTAGTTTTGCGGGGGATCCTATCTATATCAATATTGATCGATTGTGTGAAGTTGGTTTATTGACACAAAGTTCCATCGTGAACTGCAACAAATTTAAAAATCGGGTGGAGTATGATAAAGTACGCGAATTTAAAGAAGTCTATTTTCGTCGTGCGTTTCGTGCGTTTAAAAAACATTTTGATGCATTCCGACAGGACTATGAACAATTTGAGAAAGAAGCTTTTTGGCTCAATGATTGGGCGCATTTCTATTTGTTTGCGACGATCCATCATACAACGCATTGGCAGGATTGGCCGGTAGCCTATCGGGATTGGTTTCAAGGTGAACATAGCATCGATTTGAGTGACTATGCGGATGAATTGGCATATATCAAATTTCTGCAATTTATGTTTTATCGCCAACTGAACGAATTATGTGTCTATGCACATCAAAAAGGGGTTTCCATCATGGGGGATGTTCCTTTCTATGTCGATTTGGATAGTGCCGATGTATGGAGCAATCGTGCTGATTTCATGTTGGATGAAAAAGGCAATCCTCAATTTGTAGCAGGATGTCCACCAGATTATTTTAGTGAAGATGGGCAACGATGGGGCATGCCTACGTATAATTTTGAACATATGAGCAAGAATGACTATGCATTCTGGGTCAAACGAATGTCGTGGATGCATCGTTGTTTTGATATCATTCGTATTGATCATTTTCGTGCTTTTGCGAATTATTGGCGGATCCCAGCGGATAGTGA
The DNA here is from genome assembly GCF_033971885.1 of Absicoccus intestinalis. Taxonomy (NCBI): domain Bacteria; kingdom Bacillati; phylum Bacillota; class Erysipelotrichia; order Erysipelotrichales; family Erysipelotrichaceae; genus Absicoccus; species Absicoccus intestinalis. The sequence continues at coordinate 10,736 of NZ_JALBUS010000018.1, forward strand.
TACCGCCCGCATTGGCACTTGGATCGATGCACCGGGTGAAGATATATTAAAACGGATACGAACGGCTTGTCCCAATATACAATTGGTTGCGGAAGATCTAGGTGGCGACATTGTTTCCCGTGTTTATGATCTGGAAAAAGAATTTGATATTCCGGGCATGGAAGTCATAGTTTTCCAACTGGAAACAAAATTATTGCGTAAACCGATTCGTGAAAATGTCGTGTTATATTCGGGTACTCATGATAATGCCACGATCAATGAATCCTATGCGCATTTTTCCAACAATCATCGGATCAGTTTACGACGCTTCTTTAAAAAACGTGGATATACACATCGTAAATTTAACGATATGGTTTGTCACTTCCTATTGGATAGTGAAGCTGATCTGGTAATCTTGCCTATTTGGGATATTTGCGGATATAAAGAAGAAGCACGCATCAATGTACCGAGTACATTGAGCGATCAAAATTGGATTTGGAAATTAAAAGATTTTAAGACCTTTCCCGATGAGATCAAAAAGACAAAGGAATGGATCAAAAAGGCGAATCGATAAAAAAGTTGGAATTTCTTCCAACTTTTTATAATGTTTTGCCAGTTAATAAATGATAGGCTTCTTTGTATTTATCAATGGTCTTATCAATGACATCTTGTGGTAAATGATAATCACTATTTGGATTGGCTTTTAACCAATCGCGTACAAATTGCTTATCAAAAGAGGGTTGACTTTGTCCTGGTTGATAGCCTTCGACAGGCCAGAAACGAGAACTATCTGGTGTCAACATTTCATCTCCTAAAACAATGGTTCCTTTTTCATCCAATCCGAATTCAAACTTTGTATCCGCAATGATAATGCCTTTCGATAGGGCATAGTCGGCACAAGCTGTATACAATTTTAACGTATACTCCTTGATCTTTTTGGCATATTCCTGTCCATGTCCTGGAAAGGCTTTTTCTAATACATCGATACTTTGTTCGTAACTGATGTTTTCATCGTGATCGCCAAGATCCGCTTTCGTACTTGGGGTATAAATCGGTTCTGGCAGTTTATCGCATTCTTTTAATCCGGCTGGTAACTGGATCCCACATACGGTGCCATTCTTTTGATAGCTTGCCCAACCACTACCGGTAATATAACCACGAACGATGCATTCGATCGGAATCATTTTTAGTTTCTTGACTAACATGGAATTGCCATTGAATGCAGGTTGGGAGAAATAAGCTGGCATATCTTTTGGATCCACGGAGATCATATGATTGGGAACGATATCTTTTGTGTAGTCAAACCAAAATTTGGACATTTGTGTCAAAACGGTTCCTTTTTTGGTGATCTTATTCTTTAAAATAACGTCAAAGGCGGAAATTCGATCGGTCGCAACCATGATCAAGGAGTCGCCATTGTCGTAAATTTCACGTACTTTTCCTGCTTTTATAGGTTTGAATTCTTTCATGATGTTTATATCCTCCTGTCGTCTTTTATGATAGCGAAATGCATGAAAAACTTCAATGAGAGATTCTTCTCGTAAAGTTTTTATAAAGTTCTATCTTTTTTTCATTTCTTATATTATACTTCTTATGTTTAATTAATGAAACAATATGTTTAATTAAAGAAACGGGAGGGGATCTATGGAAATTGGTTCAAAATTGAAAGAATTACGACTCAAAAATGGGTTGACTCTTTCTGAATTGGCATCACGATCCGAAGTGACCAAGGGATTTTTATCACAGTTGGAAAGAGATCTGACCAGTCCCAATATCTCGACATTAGAAGATATCTTAGAAGCTTTGGGGACAAATTTACAGGAATTTTTTTCTGAACAGCCAGAGGAACAAATCGTCTTTCGCAAGGAAGATGTGTTTGTGGATGCACAAACCAATGAAACCATTCATTGGATCGTTCCCAATGCACAGAAGAATCAAATGGAGCCGGTACAGGTGGTGCTTCATCCGCATCAATGTACCCGTCAGATCGAATCACATGCCGGTGAAGAATTTGGCTATGTCTTATATGGACGTGTCAAGTTGCACTATGGCGATCGAATGGAAACGATCAAGCGGTATGAAACCTTCTATATTTCGGGTCAACATACCCATTATTTAGAAAATGCCACTGATCGAGATGCTGCCGTTTTATGGATCAGCACACCACCTATATTTTAAGAGGGAGAAAGTTTATGGAAGAGAAGAAGAAAATCATTGAATTTCGTCATATTGTGAAGAACTTTGATGATCAAGTCGTTTTAAAGGGAATCGACTTGGATATTTATGAAAATGAGTTTGTGACCTTGTTGGGGCCTTCAGGTTGTGGCAAGACCACTTTATTGCGTATCTTAGCGGGGTTTTTAGACCCCAATGAAGGATCCATCATCTTTAATGGGATCGATATCAAAGATCTACCACCGTATAAACGAGAATTAAATACGGTATTTCAAAAGTATGCCTTATTTCCACATATGAATGTGTATGACAATATTGCCTATGGTTTAAAAATTGCCAAAATGTCAAAAGATGTCATTGATCAAAAGGTCATGCGTATGTTGAAGTTGATTGGTTTGGAAGGCTTTGAAAAACGAGATGTGACCTTGTTGTCGGGTGGACAACAACAACGTGTTGCCATTGCCAGGGCCTTGGCCAATGAGCCACGGGTCTTGTTGTTGGATGAACCATTGAGTGCATTGGATATGAAATTGCGCAAAGAAATGCAGTATGAATTAAAAAATATTCAACAAGAAGTAGGAATCACTTTTATTTTTGTGACTCATGATCAAGAAGAAGCATTGACAATGTCCGATAAGATCGTGGTCATGAAAGAGGGCGAGATCCAACAGGTCGGTAGTCCCGAAGATGTCTACAATGAACCGGTCAATAAATATGTGGCCCAGTTTATTGGGGAATCCAATATTATGAATGGGGTCATGTTGGAAGATAAAAAAGTAAAATTTGATGATATCGTCTTTGATTGTGTCGATGTTGGTTTTAAACCCAATGAACCTGTTGATGTCGTGATTCGTCCCGAAGATATTGATATCGTGGATGTGGATCAAGGCAAGATGACAGGAACCATTGAATCGGTGCTGTTTAAGGGCGTGCATTATGAGATCATGGTTGAGACGGTACCAGGTACATCGGTCAATGTGAATATGCATGTGCAAAGTTTCAATGAAGTCACAAGCAGTGATGGCAAGGAAAAGATTTCTGCCAATGATTTTTATGTGGATCTGGAAGATATGAAAGATATAGATGAAAAAGAAATGATTGCGCGTGCAGATGCTCAAGCGTGGGATCCCGAAACCGATGAATTGATTTCCATCAATTCCGTGGAGACCAATCTTGAAAACAAGATAGGGGAATACACCATCACGTTTTCAACGAGCAATAAAACATCGATTACACGTAAAATTTGGGTCATTGACCAACGAGTGGTGGAAAATAAAAAGGCCAATGAAGCCATTAGTGCCTTTAATTTCTTTAAGACCGCAGATGAGATCCAGGAAAGTCAAACATTGGATACCGATTTAAAAACATGGGCCAATGCCCAAGCATGGAAATTGGACAACGAAGAGGAAACGATTGATTTGTATGTGGATTATGATTTTGATCCCGAAAACATCAAAGAAGGCATCTATCGGGTGACATTCTCGACGGAAGGCCATGAATTTAAGATCCATACCACGGATTATGCACAGAAAGGGAAAGAAGTCGGTTTAACTTTCTATCCAGAAGATATCCATGTGATGGAGAAGATGGGATTCTAATGAAAAAGTTTCGTCAATTGGTCCTTCCATATTTGATTTGGAGCGTATTGATGCTGTTGGTACCGATGCTTCTGATTGCGATGTATTCGTTCATGTCAGATGGCAACAGTATCGTTCCTTTTCAGTTGACCATTCATCATTATGTTCGTTTTTTTACTGACCCTGACTTTGTCTTGATCTTGTGGCGTTCGTTGATCATTGCCCTAAAAACAACCATCATTTGTTTGTTGCTGGGGTATCCCATTGCGTACTACATTGCCAATAGTGAAGAAAAGAAACAAAATCTCTTGATTCTTTTGATCACTTTACCGATGTGGATCAATATGTTGGTTCGTACCTATGCCTGGATCGGTCTATTGGCTCCTGATGGTATCATTTCCTGGCTCTTGGGCTTGATTGGGATCCATACAGAACTTTTATATACGGAAAAAGCCGTTCTTTTAGGCATGGTCTATAACTTTTTGCCCTTTATGATCTTACAGATCCAGACCGCTTTATCCAAAATGGATAAGTCTTTATTGGAAGCCAGCAATGATCTTGGTGCCAATCAGGTGCAAACCTTTATCCATATCATTTTTCCATTATCCCTGAGTGGTGTAGTGAGTGGTATCACCTTGGTTTTCTTGCCGGCCGTATCGAGTTTCTTCATTCCAAAATTATTGGGAGGCGGCCAATTCTTCTTGATTGGTAATGTGATCGAAAATCAATTTATTACCGTTGGTGAATGGAATTTTGGATCTGCCATTAGTATGATCATGGCCGTGATCATGATGCTTCTGATGATGTTGGTTCGAAATATTGAGAAAAAAGGTGCTGTCCAAGGAGATCGTCTATGAAACAAAAGAAACGATATGTAGGCAAGATCTTATTGATCCTTTCATTGATCTTTTTCTATTTACCCATTGTATTCATGGTGATCTTCTCCTTTAATGACAGTAAGTCCTTGACGCACTTTACAGGATTTTCACTTCGTTGGTATCGGGCCATGCTGCAAAGTCACGGGATGATGTCCAGCTTGTATATCACCATTATTGTGGCGGTATTGGCTACCATCATTTCAACCATTATTGGCACGATGACAGCCATTGGCTTGTCGCAATCCACCAAACGCGTGCGACAATTTATCACACGGGTGGATGATTTTCCATTGATGAACCCTGATATCGTAACGGCCATTGGCTTGATGTTGTTGTTTATCACATTTCGCGTGGAAAAAGGATTTGTGACCTTATTATTGGCACATATTGCGTTTTGTATTCCCTATGTGATCCTTTCTGTGATGCCGCGGATTCGCCAATTGGATCCCAATTTAGCGGATGCTGCCATGGACCTCGGGGCGACCCCATTTCAAGCTATTACCCAAGTAATCGTACCTCAGATCACACCGGGAATCGTTTCGGGAGCTTTGATCGCATTTACGATGTCCTTTGATGATTTTATCATTTCTTATTTTGTGACCGGAAAAGGCGTAAAGAACTTGAGTATCATGGTCTACACGATGTCCAAACGAGTCAATCCAAGTGTCAATGCGATTTCGACCATTGTGGTCATCTTGATTACGATCCTTTTGTTGATCATCAATATTGTGCCATTGGTTCGAAAAAAAGAGACGGAAACATCCATGACCATGCAGCCAAAGAAACGCTGGCCAAAATGGGTTGGTGCAGGTGTTGTGATCGTTGCTTTGGTGGTATCGTTGTTTGGTATGCATCGCGTTGGTAATCAACCGTATGCGGGACAAACGCTACATATCTATTTGCCAGGAGAATATATTAGTGATGAAATGGTGAGTGATTTTGAAGATCAAACTGGAGCCACGGTGGTGATGGACAATTTTGATTCCAACGAACAAATGTATATCAAAGTGGCCAACGGGGAAAACTATGATTTGTTGATTCCTAGTGACTATATGATCGAGCGATTGATCCAAGAAGATTTGCTGCAAAAAATTGATCAAAAGAAGATGAAATAAACATTTGAAAAGATCAATCCCGATATCTTACATGCATCTTTTGATCCAAACAATGACTATAGTGTTCCTTATTTCTGGGGCAGTGTCGGCATTAGTTATGATAAACGAAAAGTTAGTTTGGCAGACTTAGAATCGGAAGGCTATAATATTTTCTTAGATACGAAGTATAAAGGCGATATTTATCTTTATGATTCGGAACGTGATTCGGTCATGATGGCTTTGAAAGCATTGGGCTATTCCATGAACACAAAAGATACTTCACAACTCAATCAAGCCAAGGATTGGTTGAGTCAATGTGTGACGACCATGGAACCGGAAATTGTTACGGATGAGATCATCGATAATATGGCCAACGCTAGAAAAGCACTTGGCTTGGTCTATTCCGGTGATGCTGCTTATATCATGAGTGAAAATAAGAATATGGGATTCTTTATGCCAAAGGAAGGAACCAACATCTGGACCGATGCGATGGTCATTCCTAAAAATGCAAGTCATCCAAAGTTAGCCATGGAATTTATGAAGTTTGTTACGAATTATTCAGAAGCAAAGAAAAATTCCGAATTTGTGGGGTATACATCTCCGAATCTCAAAGTCGAAAACCACTTAGCGAAAACGACATTTAAGGGCATCAATGCGTATACACCACGAACCAAGTATTCCCAAGATGAAGTGTTTGGTTATGATGCCAAGACACGAAAAGTCATTGCGGAGCTATGGAGCGAGATCAAGGTCATTGCTTCCAATGCAGAATAAGAGGTTATTATGAAAGTAGAAGAAGTGTTAGAAAAAGCCCGTACTCAAATGGGAACCAAGTGTAAATCTTGTCCTGTTTGTGATGGCAGGGCTTGTCGAAATACGATGCCTGGACCCGGTGCGAAAGGGACAGGCAGGGTTGCCATGCATAATTATGAGGCATGGCAAAACATTGCGTTAAATATGGATACCTTATGTGAGAATGTTGAGGCCGATACGACCTTCTCTTTCTTTGGCAAGACATTTCAATATCCCATTTTTGCCGGTCCGGTTGGCCATGTAGAATTGCACTATGGGGATAAATACGATGATCAAGCTTACAATCATATTCTTGTTTCGGGTTGTCATCAAGCAGGCATTGCTGCCTTTACTGGCGATGGGATGAATGCGGATACGATGAAAGTGGCTTGTCAAAGCATCAAGGAAAATGATGGTATAGGCATACCTACGATCAAGCCTTGGAATGAGAAAGTCTATCTGGAAAAATTAGAGATGGTCAAAGAAGCAGGTGCATTTGCGGTAGCGATGGATGTAGATGCAGCTGGTTTACCCTTTTTAAAAGGAGTCGTACCACCAGCCGGACGAAAGACGGAACAAGAACTTCGATCCATTATTGAAAAAACACCGCTACCTTTCCTTGTCAAAGGCATCATGAGTGTGAAAGGGGCCTATAAAGCATGGCGTGCAGGGGCCAGTGCCATTGTGGTATCCAATCATGGTGGTCGTGTTTTGGATGGTTGTGCGCCAACGGCTGAAGTATTGCCCGAAATTGTGCGAGCCATCGATGGACGTATTCCCGTCTTAGTGGATGGCGGCATTCGTACGGGTGTCGATGTGTTCCGAGCTCTAGCCTTAGGTGCGGATGGCGTATTGATTGCACGACCATTTGTCAATATGGTCTATGGTGCCCAAGAAGAAGGCATCCAAGCCTTGGTTGATCAATTGGGGTCAGAATTAAAAGATACGATGGAAATGTGTGGTGCCAAAGATCTTAGCTCCATCCATGAAGACATGATTCGCCTTTAAAACAAGAAGGAAGGATCCAAGTTTTGGATAAAAATGCCAGATATCCTATGCATAAAGGGTATCTGGCATTTTCTCTGTGTAGTGATCATTCATCAAGCAAGGCAAACAAGCGTTCTTTTTCCGGTGCATAAAGACCAATGACAGGAAGCGATAGATCTTCTTCTTTTAATAATTGTTTCAATGCTTGCATATAGATGCCTTCTTTTTTGACCAATTTGACGGTACTTACTTTTTTTGCCCAGGTATTTCCATCTTGATACGAGCCACCCCATTGTCCGGAACAGGTGTATTTGACGCCACAGCTTGGACTACCATCGATTCCCACAAAGCCAAGAACTTGATATTTTCGTTTATCATTGAGATATTCTTTCGCTTGGAGGATATAGGGATATAAGAGTTCTTGGCAATGTTTGCGAAAAAAAGGATTATCGAATTGATTGGATACATGGCCCCATCGTTTGCATCCATACAAAGTAAATTCAGGACAAGGCAATTGAATGAATTGAACCCCTTGTTCTAAAGCTTTTTTAAGGAAGGATAGGCGAACTTCTTCCTCTTGGCGTAAGGATACACGATCATCCATCACAACTTTGGATGCGGTATTTAAAATACAATGGGAAACAAAAAGGATCTTTTTCATTGGATCTCCTTTCCAAAATAGGCTTGGGCTTGATCAATGGTAATGATTTTTTGATCAACGGCTAAAGCTTGCATGAGGCGAACGATCAATGGCGGTTCGATATGTGCTTCCTTTAATAATTTTTCATCATAGAAGAAATCGGTTGGATGGCCTTCAAATACAATTTGGCCATGCGCCATTACGAGAATATCATTAAATTGGTTGGCGACAAAATCCATATCGTGTGTGATCGTCAATGTCGTGACTTGTTTGTCGTGGAGAACATCTAAGATATGAGCCAATAAAGCTCTTTCTTTTTGATCTAAGCCGGCTGTCGGTTCATCAAGGATGATCGTGTTAGGATGCATCGCAACAATGGCGGCAATACATACAAATTTACGCATCGTGATGGATAGATCATACGGATGTTGTTGGGCAACCGCTGTCAATTGACAAAGTTCCAATGCGGCTTGTGTGCGTTCTTGGATTTCACCTTCGGGTAACTTTTGGCGATACAAAGCATATTGAATTTCTTTTTCGACACGATTATTAAACAATTGATCGTTGGGATTTTGGAAGATATAGCCCACCTTTTGAGAAACTTGGGCGATGGTCGCATGGTGCGTGGATTGCCCATCAATGAGCACAGTACCACTTTGCGGCTGACACAACCGATTGATGTTTTTTGCCAAGGTGGTTTTCCCTGATCCATTTTGACCCAGAATCGCAATTTTTGCCCCGGAAGCAATGGTATGATCAATATTTTTTAAGACAGGATGAACCCCATCATAGGCATAATTCACATGATTGATCTGGATCATAAATACTCCTTTCTAAACAACTGGACAGCTTGTTCAAAAGTAACGGGATACGTATTTTTTTCTAAATGAAGGGCCTGTGCCAATTGTGTCATGGTTGGATAGGCTAAGCCTTCAATCTCTTGGGAATAAATATCTTTGGGTGCGCCTTGGGCAATGATCTGACCAGCTTGTAAGACGATGATTTCATCACTAAATTGAGCCATTAAATCGGCATCGTGATCGATACATACAATGGTTTGGCCTTCTTTTTTTAATGTGTGAATGATTTGATAAACTTCTTGTCGGCCAAGCGGATCAATTTGACTGGTTGGTTCATCGAAGATCAAGATGCGAGGATGTAAAGCCAAGGCAGAGGCAATGGCCAATCGTTGTTGCTGACCACCCGATAAATCATAGGGATGATGAAAAGCTAGATCCCGTAGATTGGTTTTGGTGAGGGCTTCATCGATGCGTGCATCAATTTCGGTGGGGTCCAGGCCAAAATTTTCAAGTGCAAACGCGATTTCTTCAATAACAGTTTCGGTTACGGCACTGATTTGATTGAAAGGATCTTGAAAAACATAGCCAATTTCTAAGGATAATTCATGTATATCTTTTTCATTGGCAGGGATGCCATCATAAAAGACTTCACCCTCAAAGCAACCTTTCGCAAAAGTAGGAATGAAACCACGCAGAATGGAGGCCAATGTGGATTTTCCTGAACCATTCAATCCGGTAATGGCATAGAATTGGTGTTCATATAGAGATAAATCAACATGGGCAATCGCGTATTGTTGGCTAAAAGGATATTGATAACTGACATTTTTTAATTGAATACATGGTTTCATAAGAAAATCACCACCCCGCATACAAGACATAGATATAGGCATCCCCCCAACAAAAGATATTTTTCATATCCATTTTTTCGGATTACGATGATCTGGGTATGGGGACCTTGATAATGAAAGCCTTTGACTTCCAGACATAAGACTCGATCGCCATTATCGGATAAAGCGCTAAGGATAATGGGAATCAAGCTGGGTAAAAACGCTTTGGCGCGTTGGATCAAAGAACCATGAATTTCTAAGCCACGTGCTTGTTGGGCTTCCAAGATCCGGGTGGAGCGTAGTCGTAATTGTTGGATGGTTTGAAATGTGGATAATAACACAAAAGATATTTTTCGATTCATGCCTTTTTCTTCCAATGCATAGATCCATTCTTCATTTTGTGTGGTCAAGAAAAACCACAATAAGATACCAGAAATATTTAATAGGCTCAAAGATAAAGTGAACCCTTTTCTTATGCTTTCGAAATAAATCGTAAAAATAAAAAAATGACCAATGGGTGTTTGTCCACGAATCAAAAGGGTTTGCGATAGTAAGATGATCAAAACGAGAAAATAGATGGGTCCACTTTTTTTGATAAAAAGTGGACCAATGGCGGACAAAAAGACAAGAATAAGGAGGAAACCATAAGAAACAAGGCCGCCAAGAGGTAAGGTGTTCGTGTGGATCGTCATCAGCAGCAAATAAGCGAGAATATAGATAGCAACGATCCATAATTTCGTAAGCGGGTGGCTACCCGCAATTCGATTCTTTTTATGTATTTGTACTAGTTCGATCCACATAAAATCCTCTCCTTTTCTATTTGATATATTTTTCGCCAAGCTGGAATTGAATCAGTGTTTTCTTTGGCAATACACGAATGATCGCAAAGACTACCAAGATGGAAAGAATGCGATCCAAAAAGTTAAATACACCATTGGTACCAATCACGGCAGTCCAAATATTTTGGCCAGAAGCCAATAAGACCGAAGCAATGACACTGGCTCCATTTCCGGTCAGGCCACCAAAAGCAAATACAAGAATGGGAGCGGAAACGATAATGGAAACCAAAGTAATGATGACAATCGAGATAGCGATTTTCAATGGTGTTAAAAAGAAGTCTTTTTTGGATAAGTAACCTGCAATCAAGCCGACAACTAAGTTAACGGGAATAAAGGCAAAATTGACTGGATTGATGATACCAGCCACAATATTGGTCAAGACCCCGGTCGTAAGGCCGACAATGGGACCGGCTAAGATGGCTGATAATAAGGTACCAATCGTATCTAAATAAAGGGGGAGTTTTAATAGGTCATTGAGTTGGCCGCCAATAAAGTTGATGGCTACACCAACAGGAATTAAAAGTAGGGCATAGGTTGAAAAGGCAGATGTATTCGTTTGACGTTGAATTGTGTTTGTGGTTGACATAGTATTTCTCTCTTTCTATTTTTTCTATTTATTTATTTGTTTGTATGGAACAACAACACATCCAACAATTGGTCGCATGACGATAGTTAAAGATCATTTAATTGAGTGCTCCTTTCTAGTATGGTTCTCATCTTAATCATTGATTGGGACTTCGTCAATTGTTTGGATATAGTAGTTTTTTAATGGAATTATAGTCAAAAATTATACATATAAATAAATTTTTTATCAAAAACGAAAAAAACAGATTGGATATCTTCTATATATAAATAATTTTTATAACTTAAAGGCTAAAAAAAACGATGGCTGATTGCCATCGGACTTAAATATATTGATCGTTTTGCGATTGATGAATGACCAAACGATAACTGATGAAGAATAAAAGAATGATAAATAAGAAGAACCAGTAATTATCGGATGTAGCCAGATAATCATAAGTTCCATGAATCAATACAGGAACAAGGAAGGCTAGAATTCGATAAAGCGTGGCTTGCGCATATTGGGCGCGGCCTTCGGCTTTCTTTGCCATGCCGTACCAAACCCCCATGAAGATGCCGAAACAAGCATGTCCGGGAATGGCGGTCAGAGCGCGTACAAATGCCACATTCAAGCCATAATTGAAGACATAGAGAATGTTTTCCATCAGGGCAAAGCCTAAAGAAACGGAAATACAATAAACAATGCCATCAAACATGCAATTGAATTCGCGCGATTTCCATGTACCCCGATTCACAAAGAGATATTTTAAGCCTTCTTCGGTACAACCAACTACACCAAAATAGGCAATGAATTTTGAAGTTGCCTGATTCATGAGTACATCTTCGATCAATGCTGCCAAGGCGGTCGCTACCATGCCATACACAACCAATTGGATGATCAAGTCAAGAGGTTCTCGTTCCATGCGATCCAGTTGATAGACTTTGATCAATAAGAAGATGGCAGGCACGACAGCGGCAAATAATAGGATTCTTGGGCCATAAAATAAAAACATAAAATCACCTGGATTTATTATATAATAAAGTGCAGAAAATGGAGAATAGAATATGGATATAAAAATTATCGAGGCGATTGCTTCTCAATTGGATATTCAACCCAAACAAGTGGAAGCCGTCTTGTCCTTGTTGGAAGAAGGCAGTACGGTTCCCTTTATTGCGCGATACCGTAAAGAAAGAACGGGAAACTTGGATGAGGAACAAATTCGTGTCATCGAAGAACAATATACCTATCGTCAAAATGTGGAAAAGCGGAAAGAAGAAGTTTTGCATCGGATCGAGACGGTGGGCTCATTGAGTCCGGAAATCAAGGCTTCCGTCTTGGCTTGTACCAAACTAGCTGAGCTTGAAGAAATTTATCGTCCTTATAAACAAAAGAAAAAAACGCGGGCAGGCATAGCGATTTCACGTGGTTTACAACCATTGGCCCAACGTATTTTAGCTTGTCCGAAAGACTGGCAGGAACAAGAAATTGATGCGTATCTGAATGAGGAAATACCAGATCGGCAAACGGCTTTGCAGGGAGCTATGGATATCTTGGCGCAACAATTCAGTGAAGATCGTGCGCTTCGCGATACCATTTTTACTTCCATGATGAAATATGGTCGAATCGAAACGCAAATGAAAAAAGATGCCGAAGATGAGAAGAAGGTCTATCGTATGTATTATGATTTTTCAAGTCGGATCGATCGCATCGCCAATCATCAGATCATGGCAATCAATCGAGCGGAAAAAGAAAAAGTCATCACGGTGCACGTGACTTGTAACGAAGACTATATCCAAAATTGGGCGAATCGTCATTTTGTACGCTATCCGCATAATCCTTGTGCTATATATATAGAACAAGCCATTCAAGATAGTTTAAAACGATTGACACTTCCATCCCTGGAGCGGTTGGTTCGTTCACAATTGAGTGAAAAAGCACAAACCAGTTCCATGGATGTGTTTTCGATGAATTTAGAAAAGCTATTGCTTCAGGCTCCGTTAAAAGATAAGACCATCATGGGGTTTGATCCAGCTTTTCGTACAGGTTGTAAATTGGCCATCATTGATGCTTCAGGAAAAGCTTTGTGTGTTGATGTGATCTATCCTCACAAACCCAATCAAAAACTATCCGAAGCCAAGCGAAAGTTTGTGCAATTATGTACGAATTATCATGTCGATATCGTGGCCATTGGCAATGGCACAGCTTCTAGAGAAAGTGAAGCGTTTGTGGCCAATGTCATCAAAGAATATCATTTGCCCGTGGTGTATTCGATCGTTTCGGAAGCGGGGGCGAGTGTATATAGTGCTTCCAAATTGGCCATCGAAGAATTTCCAGATCTGCATGTGGAACAGCGAAGTGCCATTTCCATTGCGCGGCGTTTGTTGGATCCATTATCGGAATTGATCAAAATTGATCCACAATCCATTGGGGTTGGTCAGTATCAACATGATTTGCCACAAAAAGAATTGAAGGAGCGTCTGCATTTTGTCGTTGAAAAAGCCGTCAATCGAGTGGGCGTGAACATCAATACGGCCAGTGTATCGTTATTAGAAAATGTGTCGGGTTTATCCCATGCCATGGCTGAAAGCATCGTTTCGTATCGCGAAGAAAATGGAAAGATCAACAGTCGAGATCAAATCAAAAAAATTCCGAAGATTGGTCCGAAATCATTTGAACAAAGTGCAGGTTTTTTACGAATCGAAGATGGCAAGGAACCATTGGATCGTACCAGCATCCATCCGGAATCCTATGATTTGGCTCGTCAATTGTTGAAGCAATTGAAATTGACAACATCCGATATGGGTACACCTAAAGCTAAAGAAGTCATAGAAAAGGCAAACGCTTCTTTAAAAGGTGACGATTATACGCTGCGAGATATTTGTGATGCGATTCAGCAACCCTTGCGTGATTATCGAGAAAATAGTACCGGCCCCATCTTAAAGAAAGACGTATTGACCATGGAAGACCTTCATGTAGGCGATCAATTGGAAGGGGTCGTGCGCAATGTCGTTGATTTTGGCGCTTTTGTGGATATTGGTCTGCATGAAGATGGTTTGATCCATATTTCTAAGATGGCCAATCATCGTATCCATCATCCCAGTGAAGTGGTTGCGGTTGGTGATATTGTGACGGTGTGGGTCTATCGGATCGACGAAGAAAAAGGCAAAGTACAACTTTCTTTGGTGCAACCACGATGAAACCCGAAGAATTGATTGCGATCCTCCAGGTAGCAGGTCGTTTAAAAGAGACGACGAGACATTGTTTCTTCGAAACGGGTCGACAAGAAAGTGTGGCTGAACATAGTTGGCGGATGGCCTTGATGGCCCTGCTTTTGGAAGATGAGTTGGCTTGTGATATGGATCGAGTCATTCGTATGTGTTTGATTCATGATCTTGGTGAGGCTTTTACTGGGGATATTCCTACCTTTCAGAAAACGAATGATCAGAGACAAACGGAAAAAAATCGCTATCAAGCTTGGATCGATACATTTCCAAAAAAAGAAAAGCAGATGTTTCAGGATCTGATCAGCGAAATGGAAGCGCAACAAAGCGTGGAAGCCAAACTGTATAAAGCATTGGATCGCTTAGAAGCGGTGATCAGTCATAATGAAAGTTCCATTGATACATGGTTGCCTTTAGAATATGATCTGCAATATACCTATGGTCAAAAGGAAGTTCAGTTTTCTGCGTATTTAAAGGATCTCAAAGCTTGCATTGATCAATGGACCACAAAAAAAATTGAAACCAGTCAATCGGAATAAATCCATGTTTATGAAGTAAATTGGATTGTTCATATGAACAGTTAGGGGGGATTACGTATGTTACATCGATATATGTTGTATTTGACCATTTATTTGATCGTATTTGTGGGATTGTTGCTTTTATTGATTTTCTTTCGAAAAGCCAAACGTGTCTATCCCATTGTTTTTGGATGTGCATTGGTTTTGGAAGTTATTTTTATGCACAATTATATATTCGATATGCCACAAGTTTTTTCTCAAAACTATAAAGTAAAAACAGGTACCATACAATCTGTGACGGGAACGGATTTTAAAGTAGGTGGTGTTCTATATCGTGGGGATACCAATGGCTTGAAAAAAGGAGATAGCGTAGCGTTTGAATATTTATCGCATACGCATTATGCAGCGATTCGTACGGTCAATGATCAAAAGCCGGCCATAAAGGATGAGGGATAAAAATAAAACCACAAAAGTTTGAAGTGCTGTTTGATGGTGCCTATTTATGTTTTGCGCTCCTTGCGGGTGCATTATTCTTGTGTCGTGGTCAAATATTGTGTGCCATTTGGGCTTGGGTCCTATGTTTCGGGGATGCGTTTCATTTGCTTCCCAGGATGCAAAGCTTATTGAAAACACCGGATGATACTGTGAAACAAAGAATGAATCGAGGTTTACAGATCTCATCGATCACCATGACTGTTTTCTATATTCTTTTGTATTATATATGGCAAGAAACCTATGCTTTGTCGGTTTCCCATTGGATCCTTGTTTTGATCTGGATCACAGCCATTTTACGTATCGTGATTTGTTTGTTGCCCAAAAACCAATGGGGACAACCCGATGCACCAATGAAATTGTCTTTACTTCGAAATGGTATATTCCTCATTACCGGTTTATTGGTTGTTTATGTATTTGCGAAAGTATCCAATTGGTACATGGTGGTATCCATCTTGATTTCCTTTGGTTGTTACTTACCCGTTACAATAGAGTCGCATAAACATCCGATGATTGGCATGTTGATGGTACCAAAGACATGTGCCTACATCGCCATGTTGTTGTATTTTTTATAAAGTTCGAAGAGTAGATATAAATGGGGGAATAACCGAATATCAAAATTTCGGATAACCGTAAAAAAAGTTGTAACGAATAGATACTTGATCATTCCATTACAACTGCTTTTTTATTATTTATTTTTATTGTTCAACATTCACTTGGATTTCAAAATTAATTTCATCAAAATTGGCATCAGTATATCCATCTGCTAATAAAGTAAAATTATTTTGATCCATTTTAGGAAATACTAAAATTCCAGAATTAGTAATACCATTCAGAATTTCATAGGATAATTGCGGATAGTCTCCTTCGTACTGTGATAAACTACTGTTATCCTGCTCAATTTGAGTTCCATTCATTGTTAGCTTGATATCATAATTATTCAAATCAAAAGTATCTCCACTGTTGTTTACCACAGTGACGTATACACGTGTTTCTTCTTCAGCATATTCAATTTTATCAATTGTCAACTTAATACCGTTAATTTCTTGGCTAGCATTTGGTGAGATTGTTTTTTTAGCAGGAACAACTAAATCCATATAACTACTTTTTTTGACTTTAGCAGAAGATATTTCTGGCATAGTAATTTTATTACCTAAATTATTTTCTGCTTCAAGAGTACCATTGATCATTCCGTCAACTGTAACATAATCATCATTATTGAATTTTGGAGTGCTTTTCAAGGATACAAAAAAATCTTGATTGTTATTTTTGATATCGTAACAAATTTGGTAACCATTTAATCCTCCGTCTTTTTTCTTCACATTAAATATTTTTCCAGATAATTTGATATATTTACCACTGTATGAATCCGGATCTTCAAAAACATTGCTGATTTCATCTTTACTTACATATTCCTTTTTTTTGGATTGTGAAGATGTGTTACTACAAGCAACAACGGATACTAGTAAAAATGCAGAAATAAATAATGTAAAAAATTTCTTGAACATAGAACGTAAAACCTCCCTTTCTCTCTCTGCTCTTATTAACCCTATTATAACAATGCCAATACTTTTACAAAAGAAAAATTAAACATATTAGAATCAATAAAATTGAATGGCACTCCTTTTTTTAATATAAACTTGTGAATGCTTTTGTATTTTTTATAAAATTGAAAGATTCTATAGCTTGTTTAGAAGGGATATAATTTCATTGAAGAGAAGATAAGTGATTGAATTGAGACATCCGTAAGGTAAGCTCGTAAACAACGATTTATGGCTATGACTATTTATGTATCGTTGTTCTTCTCTTCGTTCATAAACAAATGGATTAGAAGTTACACGTTGTTAACTTCTGATCTTTTTTTATGGTGTTTTGTTTGACATATACCCCCACAGGGTATAATATAAGCGTGCACAGGAGGTAAAAAGATGACTTGTTGTGAACCAAAACATAAACATGTACCACGTTCGGAAGCGAATCTAAAACAATTAAAAAACCGGATTCATCGAATCGTGGGTCAATTAAATGGGATTGAATCGATGTTAGAGGATAACCGATATTGCGGTGATGTATTGATTCAGATTGCTGCCGTCGAAAAAGCACTCCAATCCTTTGGATACACGATTCTTCAGGAACATTTGGAAACGTGTGTGACGGAAGACATAAAAGAAGGAAATACCGAAATCATGGATGAGGTCATGAATTTGGTGAAGCGTTTAAAATAAGGAAGTGATGGAATGAAAGAGATATTTGATGTAACTGGGATGAGTTGTGCAGCTTGTCAAGCCAATGTCACCAAGGCGGTTGCCAAGTTGGATGGTGTACAAACTGTTGATGTTTCTTTATTGGCCAATCGGATGAATGTGGAATATGATGAATCGGCGGTCAATGAAAAACAGATTTGTGATGCGGTTGCACATATTGGGTATGGAGCCAGTCCAAAGGTGCAAAAAGAAGTAGGCAAGTCTTCAATGAAGTCGGATTGGGAAGCGCGTCAAGCACGTGTGGAAGCACAGAGTCAAGCGGCTAAAAAACGGTTGATCCAATCCATCGTATTGATGATCGTTTTGATGTATATTGCGATGGGCGAAATGTTGCATTTGCCAATGCCAAATATTTTATCGGGTCCCAAAAATGCCATGATCACAACGATCATCCAGGCCTTATTGGCAACCTATGTCATCTTTATTCAAAGACATTTTTATATGGATGGATTTAAAGGATTGATTCGAAAAGCACCCAATATGGATACATTGGTGGCGTTGGGTTCGAGTGCGAGTTATGTCTATGCCTTGGCTATGACGTTTATCATGGCATATGGTTTTGGACATGGCCAAAGGATGTTGGTGGAACAAGCTCGACATGCCTTATATTTTGATTCTTCCGCAATGATCTTAACGTTGGTTTCAATTGGTAAATATTTGGAATCGAAATCCAAAGCAAAAACGGGGGATGCGTTAGGCAAATTAATGGATCTGACACCCAAAAATGCCATTGTGCTTCGAAATGGACAAGAAGTAGAAGTGGCGAGTGATTCCATTGTGGCAGGCGATATCGTTGTTGTAAAACCAGGACAACGAGTACCAGTGGACGGTACGATCATTCAAGGTGTTGGTTATTTGAATCAAAGTGCCATCACTGGAGAAAGTATTCCAGTGGAAAAACAAGTGGGGGATGATGTCATCTCGGCTACCATCAATGAAAATGGTACGTTTCAATTTCGTGCCAACCGAGTGGGTGATGATACGACATTGGCTCAAATTGTGCGATTGGTTGATGAAGCGGGTACGTCCAAAGCGCCAATTGCGCGTATTGCGGATAAAGTAGCGGGTATCTTTGTACCTGTGGTCATGGGTATTGCCCTTTTGACCTTTGTTGGGTGGATGATCTATTCGCGTGATTTCCAACATGCACTCAATAATGGCATCAGTGTATTGGTCATTAGTTGTCCTTGTGCCTTGGGTTTGGCCACGCCAATGGCAATCATGGTGGGTACCGAAAAAGCAGCTCGTTATGGCATCTTGTTGAAATCGGCCGTCAGTTTAGAAAATCTACATAACATCGATACGATTGTTTTGGATAAGACAGGTACGATCACGGAAGGCAAGCCTACGTTACAAGATCTGAAAAACTTCTCCCATCGGAAAGATGAGGCCTTGTTACAATTGAGTGCTTCCATTGAAAATGGATCCATGCATCCTTTGGGACAAGCCATTGTACAAGCGGCCAAAGAAAAAGGATTATCTTTGGATACGGTGACAAATTTTGTGAATGTGACCGGTCGAGGCGTAAAGGGAACGATTCAAGGAAAGTCGTATCGAATTGGCAATGTTGCTTTTATGAAAGAAGAACAGATTGCTTTTGATGAAAAAGTGACAGAAACTTTATCGGCATTCGCCAATGAAGGCAAGACACCTATGATCGTTGCTGATGATAATGTCGTTTTAGGTATCTTAGCGGTAGCGGATACCGTTCGTACGACATCTTTACAAGCGATTCAAGCCTTTCAAGAAAAAGGTATTCATGTGGTGATGTTAACGGGTGACAAGAAACAAACAGCACAAGCCGTGGCAAAACGTTTGGGTGTCGATGAAGTTATCAGTGATGTCTTACCACAAGATAAAGAAGCAAAAGTACGTGCGTTACATGATCAAGGTCGTTTTGTGGCTATGGTTGGTGATGGCATCAACGATGCTCCAGCTTTGGTTCGTGCAGATGTGGGAATTGCGATTGGTGCAGGTACAGACATTGCGGTGGATTCTGCCGATGTGATCTTAATGAAGAATAGCCTATTGGATGTCAATACGGCTATTGATCTTTCCCAGGCAACGATTCGCAATGTGCATCAAAACTTATTTTGGGCCTTCTTCTATAATGTGATTTGTATTCCTATGGCAATGGGCATTGCCGGATGGACCATGAGTCCAATGTTTGGTGCGTTGGCTATGTCATTGAGTTCCGTTTGTGTATGTACAAATGCATGGCGATTGCGTTTCTTTAAGGAAAAGGTCGTTGCCAAAGAAGAAGCACCAAAACCAATCCAAGCAGAGGTTGAACCGATTGTGAATGAACCACATGGACAACCCGTTACAATGAGAATCAATGGTATGATGTGTGATCATTGTAAAGCTAGAGTTACCCAAGCTTTAGAAAGTGTTTCGGGGGTATCTCATGTTTGTGTGGATGTCGAAGCCAACAAAGCTGCATTTAAAGTGGATGATACAGTGACTGACAAGGAATTAAATACAGTGATCACCGAAGCTGGATATGAACCTGTATCGATCGAGCGTTCAACAGAAACCGTTGTATTGCCAATCGAAGGAATGATGTGTGAACATTGTGTAAAACGAGTGAATGATGCATTGACATCGGTAGTTGGTGTCAATCATGTACATGTTGATCTCGATAAGGCACAAGCAGAAGTTACTATGGAAAAAGATGTGAAAATGGATGCTTTAAAAACAGCGGTTGAAAAGGCAGGATATACAATCAAGGAGGCATAATTATGGGATTGTTTGGTAAAAAGAAAAAGAATACAGAAGAAACGAATGAAAAATTAGTGAAAAAAACCATGTTGATCGAGGGAATGGCTTGTAACCATTGTGCTGCAACGGTTCACCATGCCTTGGTTCGTGTACCTGGTGTCAAAGAAGCAAATGTGGATATCACAAAGGGAACCGCTGCGATCCAAATGGCAGAAGGAACCAGTTTGGTCGAATTGAAACAAGCCGTCAGTGATGCTGGATATGAACCAGTCGGTTGGCAAGGCCAAGACCAGAAGCATTTTTTACAAGTACCAGATATGATGTGCGAACATTGTGTATCAACCATCACCGAAGCAGTAAAAAATGTAGAGGGTACATCCAATGTACAAGTCGATCTGGATACAAAGACAGTTAGCTTTAATGCCAACAAACCAACATTCAGCAAAGCCGTAGAAGCAATCATTGCAGCGGGATATCATCTAGAATAATTGTAGAGTTGCCTTAGCTGGCAACTTTTTTAGAATATGAAACAGAATCATAAGGCTATTTTTTTAACGAAAACAGTCATGATACAATGTCTATGAGGTGTGAAATTTTATGGACAGACATTTTATAGAAGTACTTGAAGATAATCCAATTGTTGCTGCTATTAAAGATGAGGCTGGCTTGGAAGCTGCATTACGTACCGAAGTAGGCATTATCTTTATTTTACATGGGAATATTTGTTCTTTACCAAAATTAGTGGAGCGGATCAAATTGAGTGGTCGTTTGGCCATTGTACATGTGGATTTGATCGATGGTTTATCCAATGATGATTCGGTATTGGATTATATTAAAAATGTGGCACATGCCGATGGAATCATCACAACCAAATTGAATTTGATCCAATATGGCAAAAAGATTGGGTTGTATACGATCCATCGATATTTTGTGCTCGATAGCATGGCTTTACAAAATATCATCAAACAGTCGCATACACGTATACAGCCAGATGCAATCGAAATCTTACCGGGTGTCTTACAGCCAAAGATCATTCGTTATATCACAAAACATTCAACCGTTCCGGTCATGTGTGGTGGTTTGGTCACAGTCAAAGAAGATGTGATCAATTCATTACGCAATGGTGCCATTGCGGTATCGACCACTCGTCAAGATATATGGGATATGTAATACTTTTACAAAATAAAATAAAAAGCAATAAAAATATCATTGACAACAAAATATAATGCTTTATATAATCAATTTGGAAAAATAAATAAATATTGGAGGAACTGCTTATGGCAATGACCGATTTAAAAGAGATCCAAGAAAAGATGAAAGAAATCAAGACTTTCATTTTGGATATGGATGGAACCATCTATCTAGGAAATGATTTATTCCCTTATACACATAAATTCTTAGATAAAGTGGAAGATACAGGTCGTAATTATTATTTCTTTACGAATAATTCATCCAAGGATTTGGATGCCTATACAACAAAATTGGGAAAAATGGGAATTGATATCACACCCGAACAGATGATGGTCTCGACCGATGTGATCTTGGAATATCTGGATGCACATCATCCGAAAGCGAAATTATATGTAGTGGGAACACCGGCTTTGTTGCGAGCTTTTGAGAAAGCCGGATGGACACTGGATGATCAAGATCCTGATGTGGTGATTCTTGGGTTCGATACCACATTGACCTATGACAAACTATCAAAGTTATGTACGTTTGTTCGCCATGGCAAGACCTATTACGGTATCAACCCTGATTTGAATTGTCCGGTTGAAGGCGGCGAATTTATTCCGGATTGTGGCAGTATCGCCCGATGTGTGGAATCCAGTACCGGGGTCTATCCGGAATTCTTTGGGAAACCAAGCCATCGAACTCTGGATTATATCGTGAAGGCAACGGGCTTAAGACCGGAACAAATTGCGATTGTTGGCGATCGGATGTATACCGATATTGCGGTCGCTGATGGATCCGATGTTGTCAGCATCCTGGTATTAAGTGGTGAAACCAAGATTGAAGATGTACCAAGCAGTAAACATCAACCCGATATCATCGTAGACAATATTGGTGTCTTAGCGGATTTATTGTAAAGAGCATCATTTTTCGTCATTTTTTGAAAAAGATTGTACGGGAATTCTGTTGACATATGGGAAATAGCCCATTATAATGTCGTTGTAAAAAGTAAATCAATGTATGAGATCAGAGAGTATACATGAAACAAGAAATTGTTTTTCGTATACTCTCTTTTTTTGATTGAGAAAGAAGGGTATGAAATATGTATGATGTAATCATTGTTGGCGGTGGCGTTTCTGGTACGACATTGGCATTTGAACTCAGTAAGTATGAAGGAAGCGTGTTGTTGCTGGAAAAAGAAAATGATGTAGCCGATGGTACGACCAAAGCGAATAGTGCCATTATCCATGCTGGATATGATGCGAAGGAAGGCACATTGATGGCAAAATATAATGTATGGGGAAATAAGGTTACACCGCAATTGTGCAAGGACCTTGATGTTCGTATCAAAAATATTGGTTCTTTGGTTGTTGCCTTTAGTGAAGAAGAGAAGCCTATGCTTCAAACACTATATGATCGTGGTGTGAAAAATGGTGTTCCCGATCAAAGAATCATTGGTAAAGAAGAATTACATGAAATGGAACCAAATATTGCGGATAATGCGGTTGCTGCTTTATATGCGCCTACTGCATGTATTGTGGATCCATGGGATATTGCGATTGCTTGTGCGGAGACAGCGGTAAAAAATGGCGCGGAAGTCAAATTAAATGAAGAAGTAAAAGCTATCCAAAAGGTAGATGATCATTTTGTGGTCAAAACGGATACGGATACATTTGAAGCCAAATTGGTTGTCAATGCAGCGGGTGTAGAATGTGATAAAGTCTATGGCATGGTGAAAAAGCCAGATTATGAAATTGTTCCGAACAAGGGTGAGTATTACTTGTTGGATAAAAGCCAAGGAACATTGGTCAATCATGTAATTTTCCAATGTCCAACGGCAGCAGGAAAAGGCGTGTTGGTCAGTCCAACCGTCCATGGTAACTTGATCGTAGGTCCGAACTCGAATCCAACCTTTGATGGTGATTTCAGTACGACCTTACAAGGATTGGCAGAAGTAAAGGCGGCTTCGATGAAGTCGGTTCCTTCCATTAATTTCCGAGAAAATATTCGTACGTTTGCCGGCTTACGAGCTCGTCGGAAAGATCATGGAGACTTTATTATTGGTGAAGATCCTCAAGTTGCTGGATTCTATCAGATTGCCGCGATGCAATCTCCGGGATTGTCTAGTGCGTATGCGATCGCGCTAGATACAACAAGAATGATGCAAGACAAAGGCTTATTTACAGTAGCCAAAGAAAATCCTGTAACCACTCGAAAAGTATATCGATTTAAAGAAATGAGTGATGAGCAACGAGTTGCTTTCATCAAAGAGCATCCAGCCTATGGTCGCGTCATTTGTCGTTGTGAAACCATTACTGAAGGTGAGATCATTGATGCGTTGCATCGCCCAATCGTTCCTGTTTCTATTGATGGTATCAAACGTCGTTGCAACGCGGGTATGGGACGTTGCCAAGGCGGTTTCTGTGGACCAAGAGTGCAAGAAATCATTGCGCGAGAATTAGGTATTCCACAAGAAGAAGTGGTCAAAGATAAAAAGGGTTCACAAGTTTTATTTGGACATACAAAAGAGGGAGGTCTTCAATAATGCGTAAAGAATATGATGTAATTGTCGTTGGTGGAGGGCCTGCCGGCTTAGCAGCTGCGTTACAAGCTCGTCAAAATGGCGCAGAAAGTGTTTTGATCATTGAACGTGATAAAGAATTAGGTGGTATCTTAAATCAGTGTATTCATAATGGATTTGGTTTGCATCATTTTAAAGAAGAATTAACCGGTCCTGAATATGCAGGACGTTATATTGATGAAGTAAAGAAAACCGATATTGAATATCTATTGGATACAATGGTTATTCAAGTTACTCCAGATAAACGAGTCTATTGTACAAATGAAGAAAATGGATACATGGTTCTTCAAGGAAAAGCTATTGTGTTAACGATGGGTTGTCGAGAAAGAACGCGTGGGGCCATTGCCATTCCAGGGGATCGTCCAGCGGGTGTTTTTACAGCCGGTGCTGCACAACGCTATGTCAATATTGAAGGCTATATGCCAGGAAAACGCGTATTGATCCTTGGTTCTGGCGATATTGGCTTGATCATGGCTCGTCGTATGAGTTTGGAAGGTGCTAAAGTTGTCGGTTGTGTGGAATTGATGCCATATTCCAATGGTTTGAATCGTAACATTGTCCAATGTTTGAATGATTTTGATATTCCTCTTTATTTAGCCCATACCATTACGGATATCCAAGGAAAGAATGGTCGTGTCAACAAGGTCATCGTTCAAGAAGTGGGACCAGATCGCAATCCAGTTCCAGGAACGGAAATTGAATTCGATGTCGATACTGTGTTGTTGAGTGTTGGTTTGATTCCAGAAAACGAATTATCCAAAACAGCAGGTATTGAAATTGATAAAGGAACAAGTGGACCTATCGTTTATGAAAATATGGAAACGAGCATTCCGGGTATCTTTGCAGCCGGTAATGTAGTCCATGTCCATGACTTGGTTGATTTCGTATCGGCCGAAAGTGAAGTGGCTGGAAAAGCAGCTGGTCAATATGTAAAGAATGGTGAAGCACAGAGTGCAACGACATTGGAAACAAAAGCCGTTAATGTGGGAGCTTTAGTTCCACAAAAGATTCGTAAAGATGCGATTGAAAAATCAGTACAGATTTCATTCCGCGTAAGAACACCGATGCACGATGCAAAGATCTTGATCAAAGATGGTCAAGGAAATCAAGTGGCACAATTTAAGCGGGAACATATGGTGCCTGCCGAAATGGAGAATCTTGTTTTACCAAAAGTGTTAGTTGATCGCTTAGCTGACAATACATTAGCGGTGGAAACCGTAGAGGAGGCCTAATAATGAAAGAGCTTATTTGTATTACCTGTCCACGTGGCTGTCATTTAAAAGTCGATGAAGAAAATGACTATAAAGTAACAGGAAATAGTTGTCCAAGAGGTGCTGTTTATGGCAAGAAAGAATGTACCCATCCCACTCGTGTCATCACCAGTAGTGTAAAGATCGTGGGTGGTACCCAAGCTCGTGTCAGTGTCAAAACCAATCATGACGTACCCAAAGAATTGATGTTTGATATTATGAAAGAAATGAACCATGTAGAAATGAAAGCACCCGTTCATCGTGGTGATGTCGTAGAAGCCAACATTTGTGGTTCTGGAGCTGATCTTGTGATTACTAAAGATGTAGCGCAAGCTTAATATACATACATATTTCAATATACTCCTTTTTATAAGGGGGCCAGAAAATGGCTCCCTTTTTCAGTTTATTTACAAGTAGTCATACTTTCTTTTTTTGATTTATACAAATTTAATAAATGTTTCCAATTAGGCATATATTCAAATTCTTGTTCTTTCTTTTTCTTTTCAGATTGGATTCGAGATTGTTTATCTTTTTCTTGAACCCAGCTTTTAATAAAGCGAATATATTCTTCTGGATGATCTAAACTTAGACCGCCATGGCAATATTTCATTAACATAAAAATTTCAGAATTATCCATTCGTTTGTGCAAAATATCTGCACTTTTTCTATATTCTCTACCTTCTCTGGTACCAACTAAGATGGCAAGTTTTCCAGACATATCATTCATGGTTGCTGGAATAGTATAATTGTATAGTTCTTTATACATATTGGATACTGTTTGAGTGTTTAAATGATGCATTACCTGATAATATATTTTTTCTGCTTTTGCATCGTTGTATTTCGAATAATACATAAATGAATTAAATAACTCATTATGCGAAAGCATGGGTAAATGTGAAGCAATTATATCACTCCAATTATGCAGTTTTATAGGATACATTAGAGCACCTTCAATAATTGCAAATTCACAGATATTATTTTTTCTGCTCAATATTTCAGCTACGATTTGACCGCCTAAACTAAAACCGGCTAGAACTTCGATGTGGCCATTATATTCATTATCAATATATTGGATAATTTCTTCTGCACTTTGTTGGATTGAGATGAAAGTATCATCTAAAAATGGTAAAACAATTTCAAAGTCTTTTTTTAGTTCCTTAACCTGGGTACTGAAGCTATAGGGAGATAAACATTCTCCATGAATATACATGAAAACTGGCTTTTTTTTATGGTTATATTTTTTAATATTCATATTGCATTGTGCTCCTTCTAAAATAATTATATGGAATGTTATTTATGTAAAAAATAGTAATATTTTGCATGAAACGATGAAAAAAGTTACACTTTTGTTTTTTAATGGGTAATATAGGATATATAGGAGAATTTTAGATGATAAATAAACGTAGCCTAGAAATCATAGAACTATTGATTGACCACGAAAGATATAATCAACCTTGTACATTAGTCATGTTAGCAAAACAGTTCGATGTTTCTGAACGTACTTTAAGATATGATTTGGATAATATTTCGAATTGCTTGAAAGAACAAGGATGTAAACCTTTGAGCTATGACGAACATGGAAATATTTGTCTGAATAATATTATTAAAGATGTAGAACGAATAATTTCAAAGCAAGATTATTATTCTATGAAGTTATCTAGAGAAGAACGAGCATTTGTGATTTCTTATATGATAGCTCGAGTAGATGAGCCGCTAACAATGCAAAACTTAGCGGATTCACTATACGTATCTCGATCAACAATATTACATGACATGAATGTTGTAAAAGAGGTATTACAGAACTTTAATCTTAAGTTGGTTTCGTCAAAAAAAGGTTTACTGGTTAAAGGACGTGAAAGTGATCGAAGAATCTTGTTATTAAATTTATTTCCAAAGATTTATTCGAATCAACTTGAAAGTGTACGCGATGCAGAACAACAAGAAGTGATAGAAATAGTGCAAACTATTATCCAGTCCATTGAAAAAAAAGATTCATTATTTTTTACGGATGAATCCTATAATGGATTATTAACATACATAACAATTTTATTGGATGAATCGAGAAAAGATAGATATGTAGAAATTGATTACATCTTAAGACATCCATCGATGCAATTGTTAGCTTCAGAAATATTGAATACATTATCAAAAAAATTAAATTTTGAATATTCTTTGACAGAAGAATATTTGTTGAGTGATATTTTGTATAATTTTAATTATTTACGACGAAACGATATAGATGATCAATTAATACGCATTCAGATTTCAGCAGATAATTTTATTAATGCTGTTGCAAAAGATTTAAATCTGAAAATTCAGAAAGATTTTCAATTTTATCAGAATCTTGTTGATCATCTTCAATCAACTTTTAAGGATATCTTATTAAACCCAACAAATAATAATAAGTTATTACAAAAAATCGTGATTGATCATTCAGATGTTGTGCAAAGTGTTAAAAGAAATTCTTCAATGTTAGAAGAAGTAATACATCGTCCAATAACAGAAGAGGAAATTGCATATATTTCTATTCATATTTGTGCTGCAATTGAGCGCAGTAAACAAAGAGAAAGTTCGTTACATGTTTTATTGGTGTGCGATAGTAACAAGAGCACGGCGCAATTATTATTGATAAAATTAAAAAGATACTTTCGTTTTAAAGTGGTAGATGTAATACCACATCATGTAGTCAATGTTTATGATTTAAGTGATATAGATTTAATTATTACAACTGTACCAATTGATAAAAATAGTTGTGAAACTATATTGCTTCACCCCTATTTGAATGATGAAGATTGTATTTTGCTTGGTGAAAAAATAGATTCTATACAGGTAAAGAAGAAAAATAAAGGGAAAGATCAAACTTTTTTACATCTAGAAAATATTATAGCAAACTCGATTGCTAGAAGTCCTTTGGACAAAGATGAAATATATCTGAATGTAGTCAAGGATCTGCAAAATATATTTTCACCAGAACTGAATGATCAATTGGCACTATACAATTTATTGCGAGGGCATATTCAGATAAATGTTAAAGCTGAGACATGGGAAGATGCTGTGAAAAAAAGTGCTGAACCATTATTAAAAGAAGGATACTTTAATTATGTATATATTGAACAAATGATTCAAAATGTTTACAATAATGGTCCTTATATAGTGATTGGCCCAAGGTTCGCCTTACCGCATGAAACTCCAAATCGAGGACAAAAATTAGGAATGAACTTGATTCGTTTGTCAAAACCGATAAACTTTGGATCCGAATTATTTGATCCAGTTGAATTTGTATGCTGCTTGTCAACTCAAGATAAAGAATCTCATTTAAAGCCAATGTTTCATATTCTAGGTTTACTTCGTAATAATGAATTCTTAAAAGCAATCGAAAATGCTAAAACTGTATCGGAAATGATGCGTATCTTACATGACTATGAGCAAATGTTGTAATGGTTCATAAAATATGATTAAAAGACTTCACGTTAATTGAATAAAACAATAATGTGGAGTTTTTTTATTGATGAATTTCTAAATGTACAAAAAATTTCAGAAAAAAATGAATAGTTTTACTCTTTAATGAAAGCGCTTAACAAAATAAAATGAACATGTAAAATGAAAAACCACATATCGTAGAAAGGCTAAAAAAATGATTTGGGAAGATTTGAATAAAGACATAATTATTTTCCAGTCTGATGCAAATTCATCAGATGAAGTATTTGAAAAAATGGGAGGTATTTTAGTAGAAAAGGGATACTGCAAAGAATCATATATTCAAGCATTAAAAGACCGAGAAAAGGACTATCCAACGGGGTTAAATGTCAAAGGATTTGGGATTGCAATTCCACATACGGATCCTCCACATGTTATCCACGAAACAGAATCGTTATTAACCTTAAAAAAACCAGTCCGTTTTATCCAGATGGGAAGCTTGGATGTACCTGTTGATGTGAAACTAGTAATGATGTTAACGATAAAAAATCCAAAAGAACACATTATGAAATTACAACGAATTATTGAAATCATTCAAGATAAAGATCTGCTTGAAGCGATTTATCAATCTACAGATGCTGATCAAGTAATCCATTTGATAAAAGAAAAAGAATTATCAATCGAAAATAGAAGTTCTAATAATTGTGAAAAATAAGACTGAAATTGCGATTAATTATTGGAAGATAAGGGAAATCAAATGTGGAAAATATTGCAAAATTTATTGAAAGGGAATGAACTTTAAGTACATCAAACATAAATATACAATTTATATAGAATAATGAAAGCGCATTCATTATAACTTATTAAGCGTGAATAATATTGAAATTTGGTAAAAAGCACTTTATTGGATCCATCAAAGTGCAGAGCTTGGTTTTAGTAAAAATGAAAATGGAGGAATTAAATAATGAAACAAGTAAATATTCTATCAATTTGTGGTTCAGGAACAGTGACGAGTAGTATGGTTGCATCTAAGCTAAAAGATCGATTGGGAGAAAGAGGATATTCAGTAAGTGCAACAGAAGCTAAACCTACCGAAGCTTTGAATTTAGCCCAATCGGGTAGATTTGATGTCATTGCACATACAAGTCCATTACCACAGGGAGATTATGGAATTCCATGTGTAAACGCATTTGCCTGTATCACTGGTATTGGCGAGGACAAATTTTTTGATGATATGGTACAAGCTTTAAAATCTGTGGGTAAATAAGATCGGAGGTTGAATTGATGAAGTGTGTTGCAATTGGCGATATGTTTGTCAGTGAAAAAGCATTTGCAAAAGTATTAAAAAACTCTGACTTATTTGATAGTTATGAAGGATTTAGCTGGAAAGAAGATTTAGATCGAGTCAAAACCAGATCATTGATTCGAAAAATTGAAACAGAAGGAAGTAGAGCATACGAATTACCTAGTGAAATTCAAAATGCAATTATGGATACAGATGTTTTGTTTATGCACATGGCTCCTGTTAATGGTGATTTAATAGCCAATTCTAAAAATTTAAAATATATTATTTCGGCTCGCGGAGGTGTTGAAAACATCGATATTGATGCTGCAAAACAAAAGGGAATTACGGTTATTCATTGTCCAATGCATAATGCACATGGAGTTGCAGAACTGACATTAGGATTGATGATATGTGAATCGCGAAATATATCTAGAGCAGATACTGCATTAAAAAATGGAGTGTGGAGAGAAAAATATCCGAATTCAGGTGAAATTAAAGAAATCAGAAGTTGTAAAATCGGAATTATTGGATTTGGGACAATTGGTCAATTAGTTGCGGATTTATTAAAACCATTCCATTGTGAAATATACGTTTCGGATCCATTTGTAGATTCTAAAATTATAGAAAATAAAGGTTGTATTCCACTATCAAAAGAAGAATTATTATCCAAATGCGATATTGTGACGTTACACGGAAGAATAGGTCCAAATGATCCTCCAATTATAGGAGAGCGTGAATTGGAATTAATGTCAGAGAAAAGCTATTTAATTAATACAGCACGTGCAGTTTTGGTTGATATGAAAGCATTGACAAAAGCGTTGAAAGAAAAGAAGATTCGCGGTGCAGCTATTGATGTTTTTCCGAAAGAACCATTGGATCCAGACGACGAAATCATGAAATTAGATAATTGTACTTTAACAAATCATAGAGGAGGAGATACAATTGATTCTTATGAAAGATCTCCTGAAATTATGATTGAACAACTTCGAGAAGTGTTAATGACTGGAAAAACTAAATATATGATTAGATAGGAGACAAATCGAATGTTATTAGAACAAGAGAGAAAGAAGATAATAGAAGTTGCATTAACGATACAGAAAGAAAAATTGATTCCTTTAACATTTGGTAATTTTAGTTTACGTGATACTAGTACTGGATATATATGTATCACTCCAAGCGGAATGCCATATGAAACATTACATCCATCGGATATAGTTGTTGTAGATGTTAATGGCAACATTATTGATGGGGAGAGAAAACCATCGGTCGAAGTTCCAATGCATACAGCTATTTATAGAAAAAGAAAGGATGTAAATGGAATCATCCATACACATTCTACATATTGTACAGCTTGGGCATGTCGTGATGGTGGTATGCCGTGCATTACAAGTGAAGTTGCCGATTTAGTGGGCGGAAAAGTAAAATGTGCGAAATTTTGCTTGCCGGGTTCTCAGGAGTTAGCAGATGTTACAGCTGAAACATTAGGTGATGATAAAGCTGTCCTTATGGGAAATCATGGTGCTATTTGTGCAGATGTCGACATTGATACTGCTTTAAAAGATGCGATTATCTTAGAAGCTGGTGCAAAAGTGGCATTTATCGCATTCCAGATGGGTAATGTGAATATATTAGATGATCAAATTGCTAAGTTTATGTTAGAAGACACGAAACAAAACTACGGACAAGTAGAAAATAAATAGAAGGGACTAAAAATGGTAGTACTTGAATTTTTAAAATCAATGATTGATAATTTTGGGGCTCCGGTTATTGTTCCAATCATCATTGGTATCATTGCATTGATTCTACGAGTGAAACCTCAAAAAGCATTTTTGTCGGGCTTATATGCAGCAGTTTCATTAGAAGGTATTAGTTTAATGCTTGGATCTTTTACACCTATCATTAGTCCATTGGTCCAAAATATGGGCGATGTAATGGTACATGTTACCGGTGTAAAGCTTAATGTATTTGATGTTGGTTGGCAAGCAGCTAGTTTAGTAGCTTTTTCTACTAGTGCTGGTATGATTTACTTAGGATTAGGTATTTTAATCCAAACCATTCTATTTTTAGTAAAGTGGACGAAATGCTTTCAAGCTAGTGATTTATGGAATAACTACTCTTATATGGTTTGGGGTGCCATGGTCATTTACGTAACTGGAAGTTATCCACTTGGCATTGCATGTATGGTGTTATTGAACTTATATAGTTTGTTAGTATCAGATATGTTTGCAAAAAGATGGTCCACCTACTACCAATATCCAAACTGTACGATTATCGCAATGCATAGTGTAGAATCTGGTGTATTTGGTGCAATTTTGGATCCAATTTATAACTTAATCGGCCTTAATAAGGTAAAATTTAATCCTTCTTCTATACAAAATAAAATTGGTTTTTTAGGCGAACCTATGACAATTGGATTTTTGTTGGGAGCCTTAATTGGCTTATTAGGAAATATTACAAAATTAGGGACCATGGAAGCTTGGGGTTCGATTCTTGTGGCAGCTGTGGCTACATCAGCTGTAATGGCAATATTCCCAAAAATTACTGGATTCTTTTCACAAGCATTTGCACCAATTACTGACGCTGCTCGAAAAGTCATGGGAAAAAGAACAGACCAAAATTGGTATATTGCTGTTAATGATGCTGTGGGATATGGAGAACCCGCAACACTGACATGTGGCTTATTGATTATGCCAATTATTATTTTGATTGCTTTCTTCTTACCGGGTAATCAAACATTACCAGTTGTAGATTTAGTTGCATTGCCATATGCAATGGAGGTTTTAGTTGCTATCCATAATGGAAATATGGCAAAGGTACTTATTACCAGTGCAATTTATTTTGGTTTAGGATTATTGATGTGCTCATATACAGCTCCTCTATTTACAGAAGTTGCGGTTCATGCAGGATATACCGTACCTGCAGGATCAGCGATGATTACCTCATTTGTAATCCTAGGAAAACCTTTGATTGGATTTGTCATGCTTGCATTCTTAACAAAAAATCCGTTATGGATTGGGCTAACTGTTGTTGTCTATGCTATTTGGTATGTAGTATATCGAAAAAATTCAAATCGATTTGATGAATACTTAGAACTTCAAGCAGAAAAGAATGTGCAATAAAAGACTAATTCAATGAATTAATTAGAATATAATAAAAATGCCGATCATGATTTTTGATATGATTGGCATTTTTGTTAATAATCACCAATTCTTACCAATTCATAGAATTGTTATCACATCAATCATGAATTTAGTAAAGTTTTGCGTAAGCGTCAGATAAAACAGTGGATTCCAATTCATCAATAAATCTCCGATAATTTTAGTGAATTCAATTAGAGTTTTTGGAGCTGCTCCAAGAACTTTAAAAAATTCTAGATTGGAGTCTAAATTAT
>NZ_JALBUS010000019.1:0-40934 GCF_033971885.1 Absicoccus intestinalis
CAACCTCCTATATTATTTTGTTTACGGCTGGCGGGCCATATTCATTGTAGTATAGGAGGTTGTCTTTTTTAACACTAAAAGGTCTACCACCACGCACATAGCGCGTGGTATTCGCTACGCAAAAAAAATACGATCCGCTAGGATCGTATCCTTATTACTTTTGCATCGTATCTTCGATCAAATGATACGTTTTGACAGGATTCTCACTCTTGGTGATGGATCGACCCACCACAATATAGTCACATCCTTGTTCGCGAGCAAAATCTGGTGTCGCCACACGAGCTTGATCGCCCTTTGCATCTGTAGCTAAACGAATGCCTGGTGTAACGGTCAAGAAATCATCGCCACATACTTCATGAATGGCTTTGGCTTCATACACCGAACAAACCACACCATCTAAACCGGCTGCTTTCGCATTTTGGGCATAGCGTTTGACCGTATCGATGACTTCGCCTTCAATGCCAATTTGATCATTCATGATCTCTTGCGAAATAGATGTTAAGATGGTGACCGCAATACACAATGGACGCTTACCATCGATGGCACCTTCTTCCAAACCTTCGATGGCCGCTTTCATCATGGGAATGCCCCCAGCCGCATGGACATTGACAATATCCACGCCTAAGGCAGCTAAGTTTTTCATTCCTCCCTTTACGGTATTGGGAATATCATGTAACTTTAGATCCAAGAAAATATGATGTCCCATTTCTTTGATGGTCTTAATAATTTCAAGACCACACGCATAGGTCAATTCCATACCGACTTTGACATATACGGGTTCATCAAACTGGGATAAAAAATCAACAACTTCTTGTTTACTGGAAAAATCCAACGCAACAATGGTTTTACTCATCTAAACTCCTTCCAATGGCTTGTGTGATTGAATCATAGCCATACTTTTCTAACACCTTTGGTAGATCTTCAATGATTTTCGGGCAACAATACGGATCCACAAAATTTTGTGCACCAACTTCGACCGCACTAGCTCCCGCATTCAAAAATTCTAAGACATCTTCCGCACACGTAATACCACCCACACCAATGATGGGAATCTGCACGGCAGAAGCGACTTGATAGACCATACGAATCGCTACAGGCTTAATGGCAGGTCCAGAAAGACCACCCGTCTTATTCGCTAACAGTGGTTTACCTGTTTTCAAATCAATGCGCATACCCATTAACGTATTGATCAAGACCAATCCATCGGCACCCGCTTGCTCCACTGCCTTGGCAATGGCCACGATATCTGTCACATTGGGTGATAATTTCACATAGACAGGTTTTTGGGCTACGGCCTTGACCATCTGCGTTACATGCGCAGCCAATTCCGGCTGGGTACCCAAACCCATACCACCATGTTTGACATTGGGACAAGAAATGTTTAATTCATACGCTTTCACAACGTCTTGGTCATTCAATGCCTGCACCACTTCGACATAATCTTCTTCGGTAGCACCGGCTACGTTGGCAATGATCTCGGTATCGTATGGAGCTAAAAAGGGTAATTCATTATCGATAATGGATTGAACGCCTTTATTTTGGAGACCAATCGCATTCAACATGCCCATAGGCGTTTCGGCAATGCGTGGGGTTGGATTCCCAAATCGTTCTTTGGGCGTAGCTGATTTGATGGCAATGCCCCCCAACAAGCTTAAATCATACAATTCGGCAAATTCTTTCCCAAACCCGAAACAACCCGAAGCAGGAATGATGGGATTTTTTAAATGCAAGCCAGGTAATTCTACAGAAATATCCATCTTATAAAACCACCTTTCCTAACGGGAACACCGGGCCATCCTTACAAACCCGTAAGGCATGGCCTTCTTGATCTTTTACGACACATCCCATACAAGCTCCCATACCACAGGCCATCCGTGCTTCTAGGGATAGATAGCCTTGATCATACGTATTTTGTAGTGCCTTCAACATGGGTAAGGGACCACAAGCTTCTAAGAAATCCACATCAATCGAATGGGCTTGAATGGCATCGATGACCGTGCCTTTGGTTCCGAGTGAACCATCCATGGTCGCAACGGATACCGAACAACCTAACGTTTGAAATTCATTGATATAGAAAGCTTGTTCCTCGGTATTAAAGCCTAAGACCACATCGACCTTTGTTCCTTGTTTGCGATATTGTTTGGCCGTTTCATACAATGGAGGAACACCAACACCTCCCCCAATCAAAACCACATGGTCTTTTTGTTCGATGGGAAACCCCGTTCCTAATGGACCAAAGATATTGATGGTTTGATCCTGCATTTCGGACAATTTCTTCGTTCCTTGACCCACTACTTTATAAATTAGAACAATGCCATCATCTGTTTTTTCACAAATTGAAATGGGACGACGCAAAAAGAATTCAGGTACTTGGACTTGCACAAATTGTCCAGGTTGTACTTCACTACTATCACAAATCAACTCCATACGGAAAGTATCCGTACAGAGTTTTTGATTGGAGCGAATGCGTGCTTCTTGAATCATCTTAGTTCTCCATTTCATTCATGCTGATCAAAGAGAAAGAGCGCGACTCAAGTACCCCCAATAGGGCATAGGCCGTATCCAGACTTGTCATACACGAAATATTATTTTCAGCCGAAACACGACGAATCAAGAACCCATCACTTGAACTGGAACGTTCTTTGGTCGAAATCGTATTAATCACAAAGTTGACATGGCCTTTACTGATGACATCCAATACATTTTCTGTATCGGAGTCTTCACTAACTTTCGCGACTACATGAACAAATAAGCCATGATCCGATAAGAACTTCGCAGTTCCAGCCGTCGCATATAAGCCATAACCAATATTGGAGAAACGTTTCGCTACATCCAAGGCAGCATCTTTATCTTCATCCGCAATCGTCAATAATACCGAACCATGGCTTGGAACTTTGACACCACTGGCAATCAACGCTTTATACAATGCTTTTTCTAAATTCACATCGCCACCCAAAGCTTCACCGGTCGATTTCATTTCTGGTCCTAAAACCGTATCGACACTACGTAATTTCGCAAAAGAGAATACCGGTGCTTTGACAAATACACGGTTCTTATCTTCTGGTTTATAGCCTGGTGTATAGCCTTGATCCACAATGGATTGACCCAAAACAGCACGTGTTGCCATATTGGCCATTGGTACACCGGTGATCTTGCTTAAGAAAGGTACCGTACGACTGGATCGTGGATTGACTTCCAATACATAGACTTTATTACTTTTATCGACAATAAATTGGATATTGTATAAACCGACAAAATGGAAACCTTTGCCAATTCGGGTACCATAATCAATGATCGTGTCTTTGACTTGTTGATTCACAATTTGGGTTGGATAGACAGAAATACTATCTCCACTATGAATACCGGCACGTTCAATGTGTTCCATGACTCCAGGAATATACACATTTTCACCATCGGCAATCGCATCGATTTCCAATTCTTTTCCTAAGACATATTTGTCCACTAGAATAGGTGCATCATGACTGATTTCCTTCACGGCAGTCGCCATATATACACGTAATTCATCATCATCATGAACAATTTCCATAGCTCGTCCACCTAAGACATAACTTGGACGAACCAAGACAGGATAACCAATTTTATTGGCGATGACCAAGGCTTCCTCAACCGTGGTAGCGGTTTGTCCTTCTGGTTGTGGAATGTCTAGTTTTTCCAACATTTCTTCAAATTCATGACGATCTTCGGCACGATTGATATTTTCTAAAGACGTACCTAAGATCTTTACGCCATGTTGCGCTAAACTATCGGCAATATTGATGGCGGTTTGACCACCAAATTGAACGATGACGCCCAATGGTTGTTCCACTTCAATGACATGCATGACATCTTCTGTGGTCAATGGTTCAAAATACAATTTATCACTGATACTGAAATCGGTCGAAACTGTTTCGGGGTTATTATTGATGACGATGGCTTCATAGCCACATTCACGCAAGGTTTCTACACAGTGTACTGTCGCATAATCAAATTCCACTCCTTGGCCAATTCGAATCGGACCTGAACCTAAAACAATGATCTTTTTATTGTCGCTGCGAATGGATTCATTTTCTTGTTCATATGTGGAATAGAAATATGGTGTTTCACTGGTAAATTCACCAGCACAAGTATCGACCATTTTATAAACCGGCATGATGTTGTTTTCTTTACGCAAGTTATAGACTTCCATCTCCGACATATTCCAGTTACGAGCAATATAGGAATCACTGAAACCATTTTGTTTCAAAGTACGCAATGTATTTACATCTTTGACATGTTTGGCCATTTGTTTCTCTAATTTTAGGATTCGTTGTAGATGGGCCAAATAGAATAAGTCAATATTCGTAACATGCATGACCGTTTCCATGTCATAGCCTTTGCGCAACCATTCCATGACCGCAAAGATGCGTTCATCATCACGGGCTTTGATCTTATTGAACAATTCTTCTTTGTCCATTTCTTTCAATTCGGCTTTTTCCAAATGATCCACTTTCATTTCCAGAGAACGAACGGCTTTTAAGAAGCTTTCTTCAAAGGTACGACCAATGGCCATAACTTCCCCAGTGGCTTTCATTTGTGTACCCAATTGACGATCGGCATTTGGGAATTTATCAAATGGCAAACGTGGGAATTTGGTCACAATATAGTCCAAAGCCGGTTCAAAACAAGCATAGCTGGTCTTGGTGATGGGGTTGATGATCTCATCCAAGCCTAAGCCAACAGCTAATTTTGCACTGATCTTCGCAATTGGATATCCCGTGG
This sequence comes from Absicoccus intestinalis, assembly GCF_033971885.1. NCBI lineage: Bacteria > Bacillati > Bacillota > Erysipelotrichia > Erysipelotrichales > Erysipelotrichaceae > Absicoccus > Absicoccus intestinalis. Next base: position 4,759 of record NZ_JALBUS010000019.1, read on the forward strand.
CTTTGGAAGCCAAAGCCGAACTTCTTGATACACGTGGATTGACTTCAATGACATAATATTTAAAGCTGTGTGGATCCAGTGCCAATTGTACATTGCATCCACCACAAATTCCTAATGCCCGAATGATCCGTAAAGAAGTATTTCGTAACATTTGGTTTTCTCGATCAGTCAAGGTCTGAACCGGTGCCACGACAATGGAGTCTCCGGTATGGATACCCACTGGATCGACGTTTTCCATATTACATACAACGATGGCATTGTCTTTGACATCGCGCATGACTTCATATTCGATTTCTTTATAACCGGCAATACTTTGTTCGATCAAGCATTGTGTGACCGGACTCATTTTCAATCCGGCATCCGTGATATGGCGAAGTTCTTCTTCATCGTGGGCAAATCCGCCACCGGTACCGCCTAACGTATAGGCCGGACGAACGACCAAAGGATAGCCTTCGGTATTCGCAAATTCAACGGCTTCTTCAATGGTATGAACGATTCGTGATTCAGGAACGGGTTCACCCAATTCGTTCATCAAAGCACGGAACAACTCACGATCTTCGGCATGGTTGATGGCTTCTAGATGCGTACCTAAAATTTCCACACCAAATTCATCCAGGATCCCGTCTTCATGCAGTTCAACGACCAAGTTCAATCCGGTTTGACCACCTAGGGTTCCTAAGATCGCGTCGGGCCTTTCCTTATAAATAACACGTTTCGCAAAATCAACGGTCAATGGTTCAATATAGACACGATCGGCAATGGTCGTATCGGTCATGATCGTGGCTGGATTGGAGTTGATCAAGATCACTTCATATCCTTCTTCTCGCAAAGACTGACATGCTTGCGAACCGGAATAATCGAATTCAGCGGCCTGACCAATGATGATAGGGCCTGAACCAATCACCAAAATTTTATGAATATCCGTACGTTTAGGCATGGGCTTCCTCCTTATCCATCATGGCAATGAACTCATCAAATAAATAGTTGCTATCTTGTGGACCGGCACTGGCTTCTGGATGATATTGGACCGAGAAAATTGGATATTTGGTATGTCGCACCCCTTCACAGGACTTATCATTCAAAGCTTGATGGGTCATCACAAGATCGGTATTTTTCAGACTATCGATATCGACCGCAAATCCATGGTTCTGGCTCGTGATCTCAACAGCTCCTGTTGCCAGATTGACAACGGGATGATTGGCGCCTCGATGGCCAAATTTTAATTTATAGGTCTTTGCGCCACACGCCAAACTAATCAATTGATGACCCAAACAAATACCGAAAATACATGTTTTGCCAATCAATTGTTTGATCGTTTCGATCGCAATCGTTACATCTTGTGGATCCCCAGGTCCATTGGACAACATGACACCATCGGGATGATAACCTAAAATCGTTTGCGCAGGTGTGTCGTATGGTACCACGATCAAGTCGCAGCCGCGCTTGCTTAATTCACGAACAATGCCTAATTTGGCACCAAAATCCATCAAAACAACTTTCTTGCCTCGATTGGGAATAGGGAATACCTTTGTGGTGGACACGCGTTTGACTTGATCATGTAGATAATCGGCATTTTTCAAGTCTTGTACCATCGCTTCCACATCAACATCTGGATCAGCAAGAATGGCTTTCATGGTTCCATATTCGCGCAATTTCAATGTGATGGCTCGGGTATCAATGCCATAGATACCGGGAATATCGGTCCGCTTCAAGTAGTCATCTAACGTTTCTTGGCTGCGCCAATTACTTGGTACTTCACAATAATCGCGAATCACAAAGCCAAAGGTTGCAGGAATCATCGATTCACTATCATCCCCATTAAAGCCATAATTTCCAATCAATGGATAGGTCATCATGACAATTTGTCCGCAATAGGAGTTATCCGTAATAATTTCTTGATAGCCAGTCATTGAGGTATTAAAGACCAGTTCCCCCATACGGAAGTGGTCCGATCCAAAAGCGATACCGTGATATACACTGCCATCTTCTAAAATCAATAGTCTTTCCATAGATTTTATCCTTTCCATACTGTCTGGCCACCAACAATGGTCTGACAGATCTTTCCTTGTACTTGCCATCCATCAAATGGCGTATTTTTTCCTTTTGACACAAAGGAAGAAGCATCGATCGTATAGGTCGCATCCAGATCTACAAAGACAAAATCGGGATACTTGCCTACTTTGATTTCACCGGCCGGAATACCAAAGCGTTGCGCTGGTTTGGTTGCCATCCAATCGACCAATTGCGCCAATGTCCATCGTTTTTCGTTTACAACAAATTCGCTATACAACAATGGAAAACTGGTTTCCAATGAAACGATGCCAAAAGGTGCCTTTTCCATCGATTGATCTTTTTCGGCAAGCGTATGGGGCGCATGATCATTCGCAATAAAATCCAATGTGCCCTTTTCCAATCCTTCGATCAATGCCATGCGATCGGCATGCGTGCGAAGTGGCGGATTCATTTTCCACATCGGTCCTTGCACATCTTTATCTTCCAACAATAAATGATGGGCTGTGACTTCCGCACTGATATCTCCACCTGCCGCCTTTGCTTCTTGTAGATATTGTACACTTTCTATACAAGAAATGTGACAAGCATGATAACGATTGCCAATGGAAACCGCAAGATCAAGATCTCGTTTTAGTGGTTCTGCTTCACAAGCACTCGGAATCCCAATATAGCCTCGCTTGCGATTGATGGCACTATCGTGTACGCAAGCCCCTGGTTTTCGATAGGCCATATCTTCGGTATGCATCGCAATGAGCACATCTTCTTTTTTAGCCGTTTCCATGGCTTCTTTCATCACCGCATCATCATCAATGCCTACACCATCATCACTAAACCAATGGGTATAGGTTTTTAGTGCATGCATGGGCACTACTGCTTTACCTGCTTCTTTAGTGGTGATCGTCGCATAAGGAAAGGTACGAACCACCGCTTCTTTTTGGATCAGAGCCAGATAATCTTGCATCGTTGGCACATCATCCGGAAAGGGAATGACATTGGGCATCGCAAAAATCGAGGTAAATCCGCCATGAGCAGCGGCCATCGTTCCGGTATGGATGGTTTCTTTTTGTTCTCTTCCCGGTTGTCGAAGATGAACATGCACATCGACCAATCCGGGCAAGACCGTCAAGCCATGGGCATCAATGATCTCATCCGCTTCGAGATTTTTACCAATCGCAAGAATTTGTTTTTCATCGAATTGTATATCTACTTTTTGTAGTCCCTTTTCAGTTAGGACATTTCCATTTTTTATAACTTTCATACCGTCTCCTTAAATGGTGCATATCCAAATGCTCGTTTCATGATGGCCTTTCGAACCAACATTCCATTATGCATCTGTAGAAAGATCCGACTTTTTTCTGCCTCAACCAAATCGGTATCGATTTCAATGCCGCGATTGACTGGAGCCGGATGACAAACAATGGCATGTTTTTGCATACGGCCATAGCGTGCTTTGGTGAGTCCATATTGATTTAAATATTCTTCATTGGACATGCTGGCCAAAGAGGCCCCTCTTTCTTTTTGAATGCGTAACATCATCACGACATCGGCCCATTCAACGGCTTGATCAAAGTCCATGGTTGGATAACCTGGACGTTCCCATTCCTTGGGTCCGGCAAAGACAACGGTAGAGCCTAAACGTTCTAATGCTTCTTTATCGGATGAAGCAACGCGTGAATGGCTGATATCCCCACAAATGGCAACTTTTAATCCGCTCAATGTGCCAAATTCATTATAGAAAGTTAACAGATCTAATAGACATTGGCTAGGATGATTGCCTTTTCCATCACCAGCATTGACAATGGGAATATGTAGTCCTTCTAATTCTTTAAAGTATTCATCTTTGGGATGACGAATCACGACACATTGATAACCAATCATTTCAAATGTTTTTACGGTATCATATAAGCTTTCCCCTTTTTGTACGCTGGATGCTTTGGCATCAAAATCAGCGACTTTACATCCCAGTTGAAGCTGGGCACTTTCAAAGGAGAAATGGGTTCGTGTCGAATTCTCAAAAAAAAGATTAGCAACCAATGCGTTATGCATTGGCAATTGCCAATCTTTCATAGAATTATCAAAAAGTTTAGCATCATGAAGAATACTAAAAATATCATCATTGGATAAGTCACTCATCGATAGCAATGAATATTGATTCATAGAATCAAACCTCCTATCTTTTTAAAAAAAAGGATTCAAAAACAATCCTACATCAACTATATCGCTATATCGGATATATTCTACCATAATGTGTTTCATTTTCAAATTCCTTTTTTGGGTTAATGAATGTTCCTTGCTTGCATCTCTTCTTCACAAATTTTTTGCCAATCTTCGTCCGGAAATGCTCTATATAATTGACGAGATACATAATAAGGAATAAAGATGCCTTTATTGTTCATTAGGTTATCAATATAAAACTCAGAGAGTCTGGATCTTGCCGATAATTGACGATATCCCCAATTTTTTTGATTCAATTTGGATTGAAGAATTTCTGATAATCTTGTCAATTGGATCACCCCTTTTTCGATAATGGTCCTTACTATAGTACAAATTTGTTGATAAATCAAATAAATATTTTCACATAATTCATTGACTTTCCTGGAATAAAAATTTGTTAGGATGAAACAAGAGGTAAGAAGTATGTTAGATAATGTTTTTTTCTTTTTAAGACATAAAGAAGATGTGCTCTATTTATATAATGATATGAGTGTTTCAGAGGCACTGGAAATTCTGGAACGTTATCACTTTACCGCCCTTCCTGTCATTAATAAGGAGGGCAATTATGTGGGTACATTAAGTGAGGGAGATTTTCTTTATTATTGTTTAAATCACGAGGATCGGAGCATTCCCATCAAAAAATTAATTCGGAAGAATTTCAATCCGGCTTGCACGATCACAACACCGGTAGCGGAATTGTTTAAACGATCCTTAGACCAGAATTTTGTTCCCATCGTGGACGATCGAAATATTTTTATTGGGATCGTCACCAGAAAACGAATCTTAACGTTCTTGATGAAACAGCTACAAGACCACAAATCCAATCCGTCCGTTTGAATTCCTATGTAAAATTCGTTATCATAGCTAAAAAGGAGTGAGAACCATTCTATGGACGATTTCCCGAGTCGACCCTATTGTATAGGAATTATTATTTTATGCATGGTCCTTGCGATCTTGGCATCTATTGCCCAATCGAGCATCGATGAAGATGAGGTTCGCAAGACCAATCAGACCTTGGCCACAACGCGTTGGCTACATATTTTTTGTGGTTTCTGGTTTGTACAATGTGGCATCCAGTTTTTTGATCAATACCAATGGTTGATTGCCATCGTATTGATCTATGTTTTTACATTGATTTGTATTCAATTGCCAAAACGATGGATCCACCAACATCCCGCCAAATGGCCAATCCATATCTATCAGATGTTTGAAGGTATCTTTTATCTATTTAGCTTACCCACCCAAATCACGACCTTCTTTGAGGAGGAGGATATCTCCGAAGAAGAAATCCGTGAAATGATCAAAGATGGATCCGAATCCGGTCATATTGACCAAGCCCAAACTGCGATGATCGAAAACATTTTTGAGATGGATGATGTCGCTGTTGAAGAGATCTGTACCCATCGTAGTGAAGTCATCACCCTGAATTTGGATCAGGACATAGAAGTATGGCATCAAATCATTCATGATCACCGTCATACTTTTTATCCAGTATATAAAGATGATGAAGATAATGTCATTGGTCTATTGGATACTCGTGATTATTTTCGCATGCGTTCAAATGCTTCCAAAGAAGAGATCCTGAAAGCAGCGGTCGATGAGCCTTTCTTTGTGGCGGAAAGCACCAAGATCGATCATTTATTCAAAGAAATGACCGCGCGAAAGAACTATTTTGCGATCGTATTGGATGAATATGGGGGACTGACCGGTATTTGTACGCTTCATGATATCATGGAGAGCTTGGTTGGCGAAATTTACGAAGAAGATGAAATAGACACCAAAGATATTCAGCGATTGGATCAATATCAATGGCGTATCCATGGTCGGGCTGAACTTGAAGATGTAGAAGAAGCCCTTCATATCGATCTGCACGATGAAGAAGATGAAACGTTTAATGGATATATCTTATCGCAATATGGTCATATTCCTGAAGATGGCTCGCATTTTGAAGTGGATACGGACCAAATGCGAATCATTGTTCGTGAAGTCAAAAATCATCGAATTGGTCAAACCATCGTTGAATTAAGGGAAACGGCATCTTAATCGTCCTTTTATGCAAGGAGCAAGCAATATGAAAAAAATCCTATCTATTCTTTGTGCAACCGCCATGTGTGCGACTTCCATCGTACCGGTCTATGCCAAAAGTGCCAGCTCACCGAATGCCGCTTTTGATACCTTCCTGCAAGAAGATTTTAAAGAAACGATGGAAGATGACTATACAACGATGCATAGTTATCTATCCAATCCTGAACAATATGGCATCCAGGCATCCGATGTAAAGGTTACCTTAGGTTCGATCAGTTACACCAAAGAAGATAAAAAAGAATTAAATGCGACCATCAAAAAATTAAAGAAATTCAAACGAAGTTCGTTAAATCAAACGCAACAAGAAATTTATGATGAATATGTCGCTTCCAATACCTTAGCGAAAAAGCAGATGCAAGCAAAATATCGGTATTTACCTAATATTTGGTCCAGTTCCAATGGAATTCAAAGTGTTCTTGCCAATTACTTTGCGAATTTTGATATGTATAGTGAAGACGATGTCAAAGCTTTCATCAAATTGTTGAAGGATACCGATCGTTATACCGATGATGCGATTGCGTTTTCAAAAAAACAAGCGCAACAAGGTACTTTGTGTTTTGACTATAACGATGTGATGGAAACCATCAATACGACAATCAAAAATAAAGATCAAAATGAAATTTATAATAATGCATCTCAAGAAATCGATGCGTTACAATTAAGTGAGACGAAAACCAATAAATATAAGGAACAAGTACAAAAGGCTTTAGATACGGATTATTTTCCAGCGTATCAAACCATGAAAACGGAGCTCAAGAAATTGAAATCCAAAAACAATAAGGCTACCCCGATCACAAAACAAAAAAATGGCTTGGCTTACTATAAATTATTGGTGGAACAAAATGCAGGAACCACAAAAAGTCCCAATGCGATCTTATTTGATCTAGCCAATGGTTGCGATGATATGATCACACAAATGCAGTCATATGATTCTTCAAGTACAGAAGCCAAAACAAATTTTTCATCCGCCAATGAGATCATGGAATTTTTAAAGACGAAATATACCCAGGATTATCCAGAAATTCAGATGCCGAATTATGAAATTCAAAATCTACCGGAAGAACAAACCAGTGATAATGTGGTGGCTTATTATGTAGAACCACCCTTTGATAGTAATGATACCAATCGAATTCGTTTCAATGCGGTAGACTATGGTGGCGATGTTACTTCATTGGATACGTATATGACCTTTGCCCATGAAGGCATTCCCGGTCATATGTATCAAGCCAACTACAACCATCAACACTTGACCTATCCCATTCAACATTGTTTTTCGGAAATTGCCTTTACTGAAGGCTTTGCGATGTTGGCAGAAGAACAAGCGCTTGGCTATTTAGATGATCAGTTAGTCAGCAGTGATGCCAAAGACATGCAGATCATCAATGATAAATTTTCTTATTATTTACCAGCTACTTTTGACTTGATGATCCATCTTCGTAAATTATCCAAATCAGAATTCGTTGATCAAATGAAAGATATGTATGACGAAGATACATTAAAAGATATGTATGATAGCTTCTGTTATGAGCCTTGTATGTATTTACCCTATGCCTATGGATGGTATCAATTGGATAGTCTAAGAGACAAAGTAAAAAAAGCATTGGGTGATTCCTATGATAATATAGAATTTATTGATACGTTATTAAAATATGGCGTGATCAATTTTGATATCATTCGTAAGAATGTCAATACCTATATTGCTCAAAAAACAGGCACCGAATCCTAAGATTCGATGCCCTTTTTTATCGATGTGCATCCATAAAGGCGATAATTCCTGCAACAACTTCTTCTTGAATATCCTTATAGTTATGGATCTCATGACGATAACCTGGATATAATTTGGTCGTAACATCATGGCCTGTATCGATCAGCCAATTGGATACTTGATAAACGCCGCTACCATACTGACCAACAGGATCTTGATCACCGGCAATATTATAAATAGGTAAGCTTGTTGGCACTTTCTTTGCCCAATCCACACTGGAAATGTAATCCATCATTTGGGCAAAATATAAGAAAGCTCGATTGGTGGTTGGTTTGGTGAACGCATCAAATGGATCATTGGCATGATCATATTGTACATTTGGATCAGAACAAATCCATTCATTGCCTAATTTCACACCTTCTTTACAACGGCCAAACATCCAACCCATTAAGGCATTGGCTGCTTCTGGATCGGATTCATTGCCTTTATGTTCGGCCACATCTTGTTCCAATATCTGCATCCCTTTTTTAAGATCCGGCCAGACACCGGTCGTTCCACAAATGGTTGCTCCGGCTAAATCATCACCATATTTTGACATGTAGTCACGAACTATGAAAGATCCCATGCTATGTCCAAACAGGAAATACGGAAGATCTGGGAATTTTTCAACGACAAGATCATGTAGACTGTGTTCATCTTCCATCATGGTGTGGAATCCTTTGTCACCCCAATCACCCCAACTATTATGATTGACAATAGCAGTCTTACCATGTCCTACATGATCATCGGCAGCAACAATATAGTCTGCATCCAAATATTGCACGATCATCTTCAAATAACGACGGGAATGTTCCCCAAAGCCATGAACCAATTGCACAATGCCTTTGGGCTTGGCAGCAGGCACATAGATCCAACCTTGCACTTGATCACGCTGATTATAAGACAAAAATTCTACTTCATACAACATACACACATGCACCTCCTCGTATGATATGAATATACTTGACGTGCATATTATACCGCTTACATTTTAAAATCAAATGTACATTTTATTTTGTTTGTCCAACGTTACTTTTTTTCGATCTCGATTAAATAGGGCGCATCATGATTCATCATTTGAACTTTACATACATCGCAACTCGTCAATGTGGATACATAATTTTCAATGGCTTTCTGTTCTTGATTGGCTTGTTTATGCGCATAAAAAACCAAGGCCATTCGTCCTTTTTCACGCAACAATTGGATTCCTTTTTGTACGGCTTCTAGGCTTGTATCCGGTAAAGTCGTAATTTCTGGATTGCCATGGGGACAATAGCCAAAATTAAAAAGGATGGCATCCACTGGTTCATGGATGATATCCATATGTTCATGTCCTTTGTGGTATACAAACAATCGCGGATTCGAAATTGCTTTTTCTGTCTTTTCAATCACATCTTCTTGAATCTCAAACGCATAGACTTTTTTTACCTTTTGCGCTAAAAAATATTGTGCATCTTTGCCATTGCCTAAGGTCGCATCAATACAAATGGCTTGTGGGTGCAAAACTTTTTTCAAAAAGTCATGTGATCTTTCCACCATGGATCTCATCGTAGGTGCAATGCTTCCTTATAGAGCATATAGTTTTCTTCGTCATAGCACACAAAGGTCACATCGATATGTCGTGTGGCCTTGTATTGCGTATACATCCGCTGCACTGTTCGTGTTGCGATCTGACAAGCTTCTTTTTTGGGATAGCCATAAATCCCCGTTGAAATACAAGGAAAAGCCAAGGTTAAATGATCCATGTGATTTTTTGTCATGAAATCATAGGCCAGCACCATGCTGTTCCAATATGCAGCTTCTAAATATTCTTTGTCTTTAGGAGATCCAGAAAAGATTGGTCCTACCGCATGGATCACTGCTTTACAAGGCAGTTCGTACGCATGGGTCATTTTGGCTTGTCCAGTACGACACCCACCTAATTTCCAACATTCGGCAGCTAACGCTTTTCCAGCCGCTTGATGGATAGCTCCGCAAACACCACCACCCGGTGCCAATTGTTCATTGGCGGCATTGACGATCACATCAAAATCCAAACGGGTAATATCTCCTTTTAATACATGCATCATAGTTCATCATTCTTTCCATTTGCCATACGTTCCATACGTTGGCCTACTTTATGAGCAGAAATGGATACATCATGAAATTGTTTTTGTAGCGTATCCAATGTTTTTTCCGCCTTTTCACTTCTTAAACATAGTCGATTGATGTCTTCCTGTAAAGAAAGAATCGCAGATTCCATTTCTTCCATGTGACTTGCACGGTAAAAATCACGCGTACTGGCTAATAATGTATAGATTACCCCAATCAATGTCGTGGGGGATGTCAATAAAACATGCCTTTGTAGGGCATAGTTTAATACATCAACTTGTTTGGCACAGATAAATTGATAGATGGCTTCACTAGGCAAAAATAAGATGGCCTGATCCACGGTTTCATACGTAATATATTTATCGGCAATATCATCGATATGTTTCTTCATATCTCGCATAAATAAATGATCTTGTTTCGATATATAGTTTTCCATGGGAAACTTTGAATCGATACATAATACCTTTTGCGTATCTGGAAGATGTAAGATGGCATCAGCAATTTTTCCATTTTTTAGATGATACTGCATCGTATAGATTTCGGGATTGGATCCGGCATACATTTCCAACAAAGCATCCAGCTGATATTCACCCCAATTGCCTCGCGCCTTGGTGTTGGTCATGATCCGATTGATCGAATCCAATCGGGCATCCATCGCATCCATCGTTTGAAAAGATACACTTTGTTCACTACGTAAATTTTGAATTTGTTGGAGAATATGGTCAAATTGATGCGAAATATCTTGTGTATGGGTTGCACTTTCCTGACTTTTCATCATCATTTGAAGACTGTTGGTTTGTTGGTTCTTTAATTGCAAGATCAATACGATCAAAGCACACAAAACCAAGATCAATAAAAGTAAGATTCCTATTTCCATGCTGGCCTCGATTCTATATACAATAATAAATCTTCTTTGTGATTCTTTTCGGGATGGTCAAACGCATATTCCAAACAAGCTTGTAACGCATCCGCAATTTGTTTACCTGAAAGTGGCGTATTTTCCAAAATGTCTTTGCCATGGATGGCAAGATGTGCCAGATCCATTGGTCGATCACAAGTTTCGTAGCCTATTTCCAAGGCTTCTAATTGTTTGATCGTTTGTTGTCCATAGGCCGAATGAGCCATGATATCACAATGCTTCACAATGAATAATTGTCGGATCCAGGCATCGCTCCAATGTTTTTGTATTCGAAATTTGCGAATGAAAGCCAATGGATCTTTCATCTTTTCATCATGATAATAAACCAAGGCAGGAATGATTTTTTGTTGGGCATTGGTCATCTTCAGATCTTTACATATACGACAGGCAATTTCTGCACCGATGGCTGGATGGCCTTTAAAATGATCAATTCCATTTTTATTGGTATGACAAGCTGGTTTTCCTAGATCATGAAACAACAAGGTCCATGCCAATGTTTCATCAAATGGATCCAATAGCTTGATTGCTCTTAAAATATGGTGCAGAACATTTGTATCGTGATAAGGGGTTTGTTGGAGACATGTTCTGCACGATTCTAATTCTGGCATCCAATGTGACAATAATAATGTCATATTCTCAATTTCATAGGGATTGGCAGCTAAAATTTCTAAAATTTCATGGCGAACTCGTTCCACCGATACATATTGAATATCCTTGTGCAATTGTTGGATGGCTTTTTTGGTTTGTGTTTCGATTTGAAAATGAAATCGTGCGGCAAATCGATGGGCACGCAACATTCGCAAAGCATCTTCATGAAAACGTTCATATGGATTACCAACCGCTCGAATGATGTGTTTTTCTAAATCGGTCTGTCCTCCAAATGGATCGACCAAACCAAGGATAGGATCATAAGCCATGGCATTGATCGTAAAATCACGACGGGCCAGATCCTCAATCAAATCATTCACAAATGCTACATGATCCGGATGTCGATGATCGGAATACATCGATTCTTGTCGAAATGTCGTCACTTCAACAGGACATTCGCTCATGACCGTAATGGTTCCATGATCGATACCTGTAGGGATGGTTCGTTCAAATAGTGCCTGCACTTGTTCGGGTTTGGCATTGGTCGTCACATCATAATCATGGGGTACTTTATTTAATAAGGAATCTCGTACACAACCACCCACAATATAGGCTTGAAACCCAGCTTGATGGAATGTATCTAGAATTGTTTTTACATAATTTGGACAAAGTATTTTCATTGGCTCCATTATATCATATAGCGTATAATACCCTTTAGCGAGGTTGAAATATGATTACAGAAAAATATACGAAAAAACGAAAATTCTTATGGATAGGGAGCATCCTCTTAGAAATCATCTGGTTGATGCAGTATATATTCTTTTTGGCTCATGGTACCTATCCTTGGTTCGTACACTTTAATTTTATTGTGATTGCAGGTGTATTGGGGGCTATCATCTATTATCTCTATATTCCTGAAAGTTTAAAAGTTGTCAAAGATAAGCTTTCTTATAAAGAATTAGAAGCCATTCTAAAATCGGAAACCTTTCATAAATTGTCTTTTTCACTGATCAAAAGAGCCTACTTGCCTTCCGATATTTGTATATCGAAGCATTGGGTCTATATGGGAAAGGTCTACATTCCCAGAAAAATGATCACGCGATTGAGTGGTCAAGAATCTCGGCACTATACCATTTTTTATGTTCAGACCATCAATGGAAAAGAAATTCGGATTGGTGATGTAGAAACCGAAGAAGCCAAGCGTTTCTTGAAGTCCTTAAAACGGCAGATTCCTGAGATCAAGACCACATCGACGGAGTTGTATGAAAACTTTGGTAAGGTTTTGATTGATGAAAATTATAAAAAGCTTTCATTAGCACAATGGAAGGAAGACTATGCAGGCCTACATGGGTAGGCCTGTTTTTAGCACTTTTAATCTATAACTGCCATAAATTATAAAAATAAACTTTTTAGCACTTTTATATTGACTCTGCTAATTTTTGTGCTATTATACTCGTAGAAAGAAATTGGAGGTGCAGATATATGAGATATTATCCATTGAATCATTTATTTGATGACTTCTTTACCGATGAACCAACTGGTTTATTGAAAACAGACATTCATGAAAAAGATGGAATGTATGAATTGAACATGGCCATTCCCGGTGTAAAAAAAGAAGATATTCAAATTGAATTGAGCAATGGCTATTTGAAAGTCAGTGCAACACGAAAGATCGATCACGATGATTCGAATAGTCGTTATGTTCGTAAAGAACGGTATGAAGGTACTTGTTCAAGAAATTTCTATATTGGCGATGGATATCATCAAGAAGATATCAAAGCTTCTTTCGATAATGGTGAATTAAAAATTACCTTGCCAAAGGAAGTTAAAGAGCCAGAAACAAACAACAAAATGATCACAATTGAATAAGGAGGTATAGATCATGACATATTATCCAGGATTCGGACGTGTATTTGACGATTTCTTTAATGGTGGCTTTACCAACCAAGCCGGTGTATTGAAAACTGATATTGTAGAAAAAGATGGAAACTATGTATTATCCATGGAAGTACCCGGCTACAAGAAAGAAGATATTCAAATTGCATTGAGTGATGGTTATTTGAAAGTAACAGCAACAAAACAAAGCAGTACTGATGATAAAGATGATCAAGGTCGCATTGTTCGTAAAGAACGGTATTCCGGAACACAATCGAGAAGTTTCTATGTAGGTGACAACTATCATCAACAAGATATCAAAGCTTCCTTTGATAATGGTGAATTAACGATTACTTTACCAACGGAAGCCAAAAAGATCGAAGACACGAAACAGTATATCTCTATTGAATAATAGGAAGGTGATATTATGATGTACTATCCAACATTTGATCGTTTATTTGATGATTTCTTTGATACGCAATGGTCTGGTGGCGATGTCATGAAAACAGATATCGTAGAAAAAGACGGCAATATCCAATTCAATATGGAAGTGCCAGGTGTAAACAAAGACAACATCCAAATTGAATTGAATGATGGAGTATTAAATATCACAGCAAGCCGCGACCAGAATCATGATGAAAAAGATGATCATGGTCAATTGATTCGTCAGGAACGCCACTATGGACGTTACAGTCGTAGCTTCTATGTCGGCAACAATGTTAAACAAGAAGATGTTAAGGCCCACTTCGAAAATGGTGAACTTCAAATTACGGTTCCTGACAAACAAGCAGCCATTGAAAATCATGAAACCATTTCGATCGAATAGGCATTCGACCAGCTCGAAAGAGCTGGTTTTTTTATCGTTTATTCGCGAAGTTACAACGTTGCATCGCTATGCCATCATCCATGACTTCAAAGCCAAATCGTTCATAAAAGGAAGCGTTTTTTGATTCTTCGGGCATCCATTCGATATACAAATAATCTTTGTATTTTTCTTTGATCCTTTCGATCATATGCCCCGCAATTCCCTGTCCCTTATAAGCCGGATCGACCAATACATAGTGTATATACGCCAACATTTAACTATCATCCAACACCCGTGCCAATCCAACTAAACGCTCATCATCCCATGCCGTAATGACCGTAGAAGAATGCATCAATGCGTTATATAGTCTTTGTGGATATTGACCCGATATCCAATGAACAGATAAAAATAACTGTTGGACTTGATTTTGAGTAAATCGTTTTTCTTCAGTAAAGTGAATCGTCATGTTATTCCTTCTCTCTAAGTTCATTCTGTTTCAGAATAGAATTTCCTCTCTGTTTTCGCAACCTCATCGATTGGAGTTATGAATTATTCATATTATTCCTATAGTTTTTATATATATTATTTGACAAAGCATACGTACACGCTTTATCATAGTAATCACATAAGATATGTGTGTTTTAAGAAAGAGGTGGTTTCGATGTGTTGTCGCACGATAAATAAACGAATGTGTTGGTTCAAATCATAACCATATAAATATTTACCAGGAGGAGAGAAACATGAATATAGATATTTTAGAATTAGCCGCTTTAGGCCTTGTCATTGTATTTTATGCGATTATTTGGTACTTACGAAAGAAAAAAGATTGGAGCTTCACCAAAGCAACCTTCCTTGCCGTTGGTCTTGGCGTGATCGTTGGTCTTGCCTTTAAGAATAAATATACTTACTATTCTGCTTTCGGAACGATCTATACACGATTGATCAGTGCCATCGTTGTTCCATTACTATTCTTTAGTATTATTTCCAGCATTACTAATCTAACGGAAAAGATTAACTTGAAAAAGATTGGCTTAAAATCCGTTGGTTTCTTACTATTGAATACATTGATTGCGAGTACATTCGCTTTATTGTTTAGTGTCTTCTTCCATATTGGAAAAGGATTCCAATATCAACTAGCTACAGACTATAAAGCAGAAGAAGTTCCATCTTTTATTGATACGATCACAAATTTATTTCCATCCAATTTAGCCAGTCATTATGTGAATGGAGAAATCGTACCCATCGTGCTTTTTGCTATCTTTGTTGCCCTTGCCTATAACGCATTGATCAAATATGGCGAAACCGATATCAAGATCTTTAAACAATTTGTGGATGCCACCAATAAAATCTTAGGTACCGTCGTTAGTTATTTGATTGATTATACGCCATATGCTGTATTGGCATTGATTGGTCGTGTCATTAGTTCTCATACATTATCTGATTTATTACCTTTGCTTAGTGTTCTTGTTATCGTTTATGTTTTATGTGCAATTCAGATTTTCTTAGTCGAAGGATCTTTATTGACAGCGATTGGCAAATTGAATCCAATTGCCTTCTTTAAAGGCATTTTCCCAGCTGGTTTGGTTGCTTTTACATCCCAAAGTTCGGTTGGTACCATTCCTGTCACGACAGATTCCTTAAAGAAATTAGGTGTACAAGAAGATATTGCATCGTTTGTTGCTAGTTTAGGTGCCAATCTTGGTATGCCAGGATGCGCTGGTATTTGGCCTGTTGTATCTGCTATCTTTGCTATCAATCTATTAGGAATTCATTACAGCGTTGGTCAATACATCTTCTTAATTGTCTTAACGTTAGTTGTAGCCATTGGTACTGTTGGTGTACCGGGAACGGCCACCATTACCGCAACAGCTGTATTTATTGCTGCTGGATTACCGGTTGAAGTTATCGTCTTATTAACACCAATTTCCAGTATTGCCGATATGGCTCGTACCGCAACCAATGTGGTTGGTGCCGCAACAGCAACCGTCTTAGTTGCAAAAACGGAAAACGAATTAGATTTAGTCGCATACAATCAGAAAAATCCAGAAGATAAACAAGATTCTGAATCCGTTGATCTAGAACATGCGAATGCATAACATTAAGGGAGAACTATTTTAGCGATAGTTCTCTTTTTCATATAAAATAATACTCCAATATCCTTTCTCTCTATCTCTATGATTCTACAGTTTCAAAATGCTGAATTTATATTTAAGTAAAATTAGTTATTAACAATTATTAATTATTCTACTATCCTATAGTATAGAAGTTAAACGTATAAAGATGACTAAATATAGAGAGAGGCGAAATGTATATGAAAACTTCAGCTTTAAAAAAGAGTTTGGCTATAGGATTTGTAGCTACAGGTATGACCGCATTGGCTAGTACAACAATTCATGCAGAAGATATTCAGCCGGCAACAAATGCTATGGATACTACGACAACTACTGCAGAAACTTCGGATTCGACAGAAGTTCAAAAAACAACAAGTGAGAAATTAGCGGATGCTCAATCGGAATTAAATCAAACGAAAGAAAACGAATCATCTGCACAAAAAGATTACAACAACAAACAAACTACTGCTAACGAAATTAAAGCTTCCATTGACTCAACCATCACAACCGAAGAGTCAAAAGAGCAAGCAGCGATCGATGAAAACCAAAAGGGATTGGATGAAAATACGCAAAAATTGAATGATCTTCAAAAACAAAAAGATGAACTAACCCAAAAGCAACAAGATCTATCAAAGGCACAAGATACGTATCAAAAAGCATTGGATACCGCAAAATCTAATGCAGGAAATATCACAGAAGACGATTACAATACGGCTAAGAAAAATGCAGATGCTGCTCAAGACGCATACAATACGGCCAAAGCAGATTTAGATGCTAAACAAGCTGAAAAAGATAAACAAACGGCTGATTATAACCAAGCTGTATCGGATGAAGCTTCTGCAAAAGCTCAATTAGATGAGCTAACATCGAAACAAAGTGAATTAGAGAAGAATTTGGCCGATGCACAAGCTGCTCAAAAAGAAGCTCAAGATGCATATGATCTGATCACAACTGGAGAACAAGGAGAAAAATATAAAGAAGCCGTTCAATCTTTAGAAGATGCAAAAAATGCATTGGAAGAAGCCAATCAAAAGGTACAAGATGCAATTACTGCTCGTGATATCGTCAATGCACAAATTGCCACACTGAATCAGACTTTAGCTCAAGCTCAATCAGAATTGGCATCGATCACTGCTCAACAAGATTCCTTGGATAAGGCTGTATCAGATGCTCAATCTAACTTGGATGCTGCTCAAGTTACTTTGACAGAAAAACAAAAAGCAGTTACGGATGCAGAGAACAAATATAATGCCTATAAAAATAATCATAAGGACGCATATGAAGCCTTGGATCAAGCGGAAACAAAATTGTCAGAGGCTACGAATACCTATAATAAGACCAAAGCAGATTATGATGCTGCATTGAAAGCATATGATCCGGAATTGAAGGCAAAAGCAGATGAAGCTAATACGGAGTATGATAAAGGATTAGCTGTATTCTACACATGGTTACAAGAAAAAACAGGTGTAGATTTGACAACTGCCATTAAAAATACAAATCTTAATGGATATACAGATTCTTCAAAAGAAGCAGATGCCACTACATTAAAACATGTGAAAGATGCTATCTCCTAACTGTTTTCAATATATAAAAGCAAATATTTTTCGTCTTATTTCTTTTGTTTCACAATCATGTATTCTTACTAAACGAGCTAGGTAAGATACCTAGCTCACTCACTTTTAGTTACTTCTAATACTTTTTGTTTCAATTCCGATTCAATTTGTCGTAATTCCTGTTCAGCTTCTTGTCGTTTTTGGCGACCATCCTTTTGTATCTGCATTACATCATCTAAGGTTTGGATCAATTGTTCATTGGTATGTTTTAACGTTTCAATATCCACAATATCGCGATTGGATTCTTTAGCTGTTTCTACCGTTGCGGTATGCAAAGCATTCGCATTTCGTCGCAATAATTCATTGGTTGTATTGGTTACTTCACGTTGGGCTTTGGCCGCTTGTGTAGCATGATTAAGACCCAACGCAATGACCATCTGACTTTTCCATAATGGAATCGTATTGACAAGTGTCGATTGAATCTTTTCGATCATCAAAGAATTGTTGTTTTGAAGCAATCGCAATTGCGGTGCGGTTTGGATGGCAATCATACGACTCATCTGTAAATCGTGCAATTTCTTATCAAACCGATCACAGGCTTGAGCCAGATCTTGGGCTGCTTGCATGTCTTCAGGATTTTGCGTTTGTTCCGCTTTGGCCCGTAAGGCTGGCAATTCTTTTTGATACGTTTCATTCAATCGTTGTTTACCGGCAATGATATACATATTTAATTCTTTATAATAGGCATTATTCATTTGAAACATTTGTTCCAACATGCTGGTATCTTTCATCAAACGAACTTGATGATCTTCCAACATCGAAGCGACTTTATTCACATTGGTTTCAACGGCATTATAACGAACCGTTAATTTTTCCACACGATTTTTGCCTTTATTAAATAGGCCGGCAATACCTTTCTTTTCTTCATTGACATCAAAATCGCGCAATTGTGTAACCACATCGCTCAACATATTCCCCACTTCGCCTAAGTCTTTGGTGCGTACTTCAGCCAAGGCTTTATCTGAGAAATTTGCCAATTTCTTTTGGGCATTGATTCCATACTGTAGAACGATCATCGTATCCGTAATATCAATTTTTTTGGCAAATTCTTGGATTTGTTCCCTTTCTTCTTGGGTAAATTGACTCTCATCAATTTGTATATCTTCAGCCAATGGGGGATTTTTCTTTATCGTGCTTTCTTGACCGATTTCATCCTGATCTGGTGTTAAAGTTAAGTGTGGTTTTTCATTATACTCTTGCATACTGTGTACTCCCTTTTCTTCTAGTGTACCACTAGAAAAGGCATATTCCATACAAAGAATATGCCAGAACGTTAATTTGTCTTTTCTTGATAAATCGGTTGATTTTCTTGGGCAATCTTTTCTCCTTGTGGGGTTGAAGCAAACATAAATTCAATGCCCTTTCCTTTCGCAACAGGGGCACAAGTCGTTCCCATGCTTCGGAATATTTCGGGATTTTCTGGATCCATATCCACCATCACAAACCAATGGGATGGTTTCCCTTTGACCAGGCGTTCTTTAAAGTAAATGGCTTTGATTTCTGAATAGCGATTTCCTAAATATTGAAGTTGACTGATCATGGCTTCCACATTCGCAACAGGATCTCTTAGATCAAATTCATCATCTGCTCGAATGTCTCTGGCTTGGAATTCATTATCTTTTTGTTCACTGATGTCCAAGATGTATTGGCACGTCAAAGGCACATCTTCACTATACGGATCAATCACGATACCTTGGATATCATTTTGTGCTACTTTCACAAATGGCAAATATTGATCAAAAGTCATGACCAAAGATTGCACTTCTTCTTCTTTGTCCCATTTGCGCAGTTCTTCCATGCTGGTAAACATAGGAAAGTAATACTTGCCTTCATCATCGGCAATGACCATCAATTGAAATTTGGTGTCAGGTGAGAAAACCATTTGTCCCTTATTATCTCTGATTGGATCTTTATCCCATTGGGCTGGCACTAACAATTGACCAACCACCAAGCAATCTCTCATATGTTGGATCGTGATTGGATTCTCGTCTTGACGCAATGCTTGGATGGCTTGTTTCATAGCTGTATTACGAAATTGTTGCATAAGAACCTCCTTATTGGCCACTGATGGCACATTTTGTAAAGCGAATACTTGGGCTGGCAATTTGATGAAATTGCCAATCGAGATCATTGCCTACTTCGACGACTTTATTCATTAATTCTAAGAAATTGTCTGCAACCGTGATCAAGGCAAGCGCATGCTCTTTTTTCCCGTCTTTTACCGTATAGCCGCTGGCTTGTAGCGAAAAATTCCCACTCACAAAATCCAATCCTGCATGTAATCCTTGCAAATCGGTGATCACTACGCCATCTTTCATTTCTTCGCACAATTCATCCAATGTATATTGGCCAGGCTCAATATAACAATTCATGGGTTGAACGCTAATGGCACTGGCATATCCAGATTTAAAACCATTTCCGGTGGATTCCATTCCCATGCGATTGCCGCTTTTTGTATCATGCAACATATTGGCAAAAATACCATCATTGACAAGAACTTTGGCTTGGGTTGGGCAACCTTCATCATCAAAGTTCGCAATGGTCAGACAATCCGTATTTTGCGGGTCATCAATGATCGTGATCTTATTGGAAAAGATACGCTCATTTAATTGATCTTTGATGGGTGAAATGCCTTTATAGATCAAATCACCATTAAAGAGATCAATAAAAGATCCAAATAAAGCGGTCATGGCTTCCTGAGAAAAGATCACAGGGTATTCGCCGGACTTTAATGATGTCGTATGAAGTTTAAATAAAGCTTTATCACACAACTTTTTAACGAATTTTTCATGATCAAACTGATCTAAATTCTCAATGATCGCAATTTCATAATCATCTTTAACGACATCCTTTTCACGTACAACAACGCTGGCAACTAAATATTGAACTTGCGATTGATCGGCCACATGCATGCCATACGAATTAGTAATTTCTCGACTGGATGCGCTTTCTTCCCATCCCAAAGAGGCTACTTGGATCACCCGAGGATCATAGGCAAGCAATTCTTTTTCCAAGGCCATCAAACATTGTCTGATGGCTTGGGTAGATGGAGCAACCCAGTCTTTTGGTGATTCTACTACATCAAACGATTCTGGTTTTCGTAAAACATCTTTATCTTTGGTGCTGATGATCTTTGCTTGATCGATCAATTCATCCAATACCGCATCCATTTGGTCATCATTGACCTCTTCCATGGCTATATAAGCCATATTTCCTTCATAGATACCACGAATGGAAGTTCCCAGCACATGACTGGTTGTCATCGTATCCATATGACCATCAAACCAAGTGATGCTTTTTTCGGTTTGTACACTTTGATAGATTTCAAAAGCTTCGATGCCTTTTTGTAAGGCACGCTTGATCCATTGTTCTTTATTCACTGGTCGTACCTCCTACTGTAATACGGGAAACGCGAATAGCTGGTTGACCAACATCCACAGGAATGGAACCACTGATGGAACCACACATGCCTTGACCACGTTCTAAATTATCGCTGACTTTGTCAATATTCATTAAGATTTCAGCACCAGTACCAATCAAAGAAGCACCTTTGACCGGATCGGTAATCTTGCCGTCTTCAATCAAATAGCCTTCATTGACCGCAAAATTAAATTCACCGGTTTGTGGATTCACCGATCCACCACCCATTTTTTTCGCATATAGACCTTTTTTGATACCGACAAACATGGATTCGAAAGAATCGGTACCAGGAGCAATGTACGTATTGGACATTCGACTGGTTGGTTCAAATTTATACGATTGACGACGAGCGGATCCAGTGGATGCCATTCCCATGCGACGGCCATTCAGACGATCAACCATATACGATTGTAAGATACCATCTTTGATCAAGACACGACGCGTTTGTGGATTTCCTTCATCATCAATGTTTTCAGAACCCCATCCATTCGGAATGGTTCCATCATCAATAGCTGTTACTTTTGTACTGGCAATTTGTTGGCCTAATTGATTCGCAAAAACACTTTGGTTCTTGGATACAGCGGTGGCTTCCAAGGCATGGCCACATGCTTCATGGAAAATCACGCCGCCAAATCCATTATCAATAATGACAGGCATTTGGCCGGATGGACAATCTTTGGCTGCCAACATCACGATTGCGATTCGTGCTGCTTCTTTTCCAATCTGTTCCGGTGTGATGGTTTCAAAATATTCCAGGCCACTGCTGGCACCGGGTCCATAGAAACCAGACTGCATATTGTCTGCTTCATTGGCATACGCGGAACAAACCAAACGACATCGAGTTCGCGTATCTTGTACCAGTTTTCCTTCACTATTGGAAATTTGAACATGTTGACGAACAGATAAGAGTCCGGTTTGGGTCTTTGATACGCGTGGATCATATTGTTTTGCGGCGGTATCCATTCGCTGGATCAATGCCACTTTATCCGCTAATTTCGCATCGATGGGATCAATTTTTACGATATGTTTATTTTCAATGGTTTCTGGATGCAAAGAAATCCTATCATCCGATTCTTTACGGCCAAAACCATCTCGCAACGAATCCACCAATTCATTGAGTGATTCCATGCTTGTATCGTTTGTATACCCGTATACGGATTGTACACCTTGATACAAACGAATCCCAACACCCGCTTTTTGGGTGCGATTTACACGTTCGACTTCATCATTGGTCATGGAAATATTTTCATTTGTGCCTTCTTCTTCAAAGATTTCGGCAAAATCTGCTAAAGAATGCATGGCACGTGTTAAAAGAGCTTCTAATTGTTCTTTTTTAAGCATTTTTTCACCTCATTCTATCCCACTATTATAGCGTATCCTTTGAAGGATGCAATGTGAGACGCTATAATAAGAATGCAATATTGTTGTCCTATCAACATTTTTGCTAGAAAGGAGAAGAATACCCATGAAAACACAATCAAGACATTATTTTCCGTTATTAATTTTCTGCGTTGCCTTTGGTCTGCTGTTTTCTATTTTGACGGTTTCTTCTACCATCCATGCGGAAGAAGCAGAACCGGTCGCTACAGAAACAACAAACACAACTGTAGAAGCAACAACAGAAGATACATCCAATGCCAATGTTCAGACAACCGATACAACGACTACTGAAGAAAATACCACAACATCGGCTAATGACCCCATAAAGATCGAATACAACGAGGCTACCCAAATCCATTCGGCTGAAAATGGAAATATTATTCTTTATTGCATGAATGATGCACTCCATTGGCCCCATGATACGCCAACGTATCAGACACCTACTTATACGTATGTCAATATCGATACGACCAATTTAAGTCCAGCATTGATCCAGAAAATTCAGACTTTATTATATGCGGGCTATCCATACAATGGTCTAAATCTATACAAGGTTGTCTCGGACCCCGTGATCATGTCTGAAAGTGAATTCACTACCTTGCTGAGTCCACCGGATTGGCTTCGTTCTGATTTCTATAACACACTAGGTGATACCATATTTACATATGATGACTACAAAAATAAAACGGAAAACTATCAAAAGTTGGTACAGTTTACAACAGAAATGGCATCGTATTATGGTTCCACTACCCCTTCGAGCCATAGCTATGCAGATATCACCAATACATCGTTCTACAATGCGATTTACTATATGTTATATTCAGACAATCCTTTGGAATATTATAGTAGAGAATTCGGTACCGACTATGCCGTTACCGAAGAACAGGCATATACAAGCACCGCTTATGCACTATGGAAATTGATGTATGATAATGGCATTACCAACAACAACATTTCGGATGTTTCTCGTTATCCATTAGCTGTAAAATTATTGAATGCATCTGCCACTCTATTAAGTGAAGAACCATCTTCAGATCAGATCAAAGTTGTCGGTGATACAACCTTCCGCTACAATAAAGCCGATGGCAAATGGTACACCGGAATATTGACATTACAAGTACCTGATACATACTATGGTGATTTCACTTTAACATTACCTTCTGGTATCGAAACCACAACAGGTACTACTTCGATCACAAATAATGGCTCGTTTGTCTTAGTATCCCAAGAAGAACCTTCCAAAGATACATCGATGGAATTGGCTTCTACTTTAGCTTATGTATATGGTAAGGCCCGTGTGTATATTCCTGCCGCTGGTGCAAAAGCCTCCGATGGAAAAGGTTTCCAAAACATGGTTGGTGCCATGATCCAACAAAAGAAGATTGCAGCTACAACGGCACTATCGGTTGAACCATATACAGAAGATCCAGGAACAGACCCAAGTACAGATCCAAGTACAGACCCTAGTACAGACCCTAGTACAGATCCAAGTACAGATCCAAGTACAGATCCAGGTACGACCCCTAGTACCCAAGATCCAGCATCAAAAACAGAACAAATCAATGACGAAAAAGAAACAAAAACGGTTCAATCCGTTGCAACAACCTCCGTACAAACAAGTACACAAACACATATTCTTGGTTCTTTCTTTGGTCTTTTGATTACCACAATGGGCCTTATGTTTATTACCAAACGAAATCATTAACATGCCTCCACTTTGGTGGAGGTCTTTTTTATAAAGAATGCCGATGACAAAATGCCATCGGTAGTTCTTATATCATTTGTTTGATCTCTTCTATGATTTGTGGAGTTGTCATACCCAGTTCTTCTAATAGTTTTGCTGGATCATATCGATCATAGAAAACTTTTTGGAGCCCATAGTTTTTTACTTTCATCGGTTTGGCACCATAGAAGCGACTGATCTTTTCACCAAAACCGCCATCCAATACCCCATCTTCTAAGGTAATGATCAACTCATGATTGATTTGAAGATTTTCCAACAAATCTTCATCCACACTGGAAGCAATGCGTGGATTGATCAACGTGGGTTGAAAACCAAATTCATTTTCGATTGCTTGAGCTAATTCTTGACCTTTTTGATAAAAATCACCCAACGCGAGGATAGCTATTTTTTCACCTTGTTGTTCGATACGATACTTTAGATCAACATAGTTTGTATCTACTGCACGATGCGTTAGCCCATTTCCCGGAATCAAGATCAAGATAGGATCTTCCGTTTGATTCACCGACCAATCTAACATCGTTTGGTATTCTTCTTGACAAGTTGGCGCCAATACGACCAAATTGGGAATATTAATAAAAGTGGATAAACCAAAAATACCTAAATGCGTCACATCCGTCAAACCATCAAATGAAGAGAAATTCATGACCATGGTCACTGGACTGTTGTTGATACAAATATCTTGGGAAATTTGATCATACGCTCTTTGAAGAAATGTCATATTCGTGATGACCAATGGTTTGCCGCCATTACGAGCAACACCTGAAGCAATGGAAACAGCTGCTTCTTCACTAATGCCTGTATCTAGATATTGATCTTTTAATTGTGCCCTTTGTTCAGGTTGTAATCCAATGGCACCCGGCATGGCCGGCGTGATCACAATAAATTCGGGATCCATTTTCGCTTTATCCAAAATATAGTTTTGTGTTAAAGTTAAATAATTTTCTTCTGGACCAAAATCAACAGTAGGCAACCCCGTTTTTCGATCAAATGGCATACACCAATGCCAAGCTTCTTTGTTTTGTTCGGCAAACGCATATCCTTTACCTTTTTGCGTATGGATGTGAACCACAATTGGATGATCGATGTCCTTTACTTTCGTTAATACTGCGATCATTGATTCGACATCATTGCCATTCT
This sequence comes from Absicoccus intestinalis, assembly GCF_033971885.1. Taxonomy (NCBI): domain Bacteria; kingdom Bacillati; phylum Bacillota; class Erysipelotrichia; order Erysipelotrichales; family Erysipelotrichaceae; genus Absicoccus; species Absicoccus intestinalis. The sequence goes on from NZ_JALBUS010000019.1 coordinate 30,498, forward strand.
CTTCATAGATATAATCCAAACCCAATGTTTTAAAGATATTGTTAGGGCTAGTTCCCTTTGATATGCGAAGATCCTGCAAGCTCTTGTAGAGACCACCATGCGTTTCTGCAATTGCCATTTCGTTATCATTCACAAGAATAATAAAGTTGGAATGCATTTCACCAGCCACATTCAAACCAGCCATGGCTTGTCCACCACTCAAAGAACCGTCACCAATGACGGCAACGATATTTTCTTCTGTTCCTTTCAAATCGCGTGCCTTTGCCAATCCCAGTGCTAAAGTGATCGAAGTCGATGTATGCCCCACATTAAAGAAATCATGTTCACTTTCATTGGGATTGGTATAACCTGAATCTTCCACAAAATGAGCATCATCGACATAGCCTTGCCAACGGCCCGTCAACATCTTGTGAGGATAGGCTTGGTGCGACACATCAAAGACAAACTTGTCTTTGGGAGAATCAAACACATAGTGCATGGCAATTTCTGCTTCAACCATCCCAAAATTCGGGCCAAAATGACCTCCTATTTTGGTAAGACGGTTAAATAAAGCCTCGCGCATTTCCGTAGATAATGTATGCAATTGATCTATCGATAGTTTTTTTACATCTTCTGGACCTGAAATTGTTTGTAAAAGTTCGTACATAAGATACCTCCTGGAACGTATCTTATGACTTAAAGGATACTTTAAGTCAAGCCTTTTTCTTCAAATATTCAATATAGGCATTGCCCCATTGTTCAATACTCGCCAAGACAATATGAAATTCTTTGCCAATATCAGTCAATGTATATTCCACTCGTGGTGGGACTTCCGGATAAATGGTTCGAAGGATCAGGCCTTCTTCTTCCATCTTTTTCAATTGACTGGATAGAGTCGCTTGGGTGATATCAATGCTCCTTCTTAATTCGCCAAATCGTTTGGGTCCTTCATTCAATTCGTGCATGATCAAGATGACCCATTTCCCTTTTAATAGTTGTTGTGCAGTCACAAAGGGACATTTTCCAAATTCGCCTGCAGTTTGACATGTTTCTTTTTTCATTTGTTCTCCAATAGTTCATAAAAAGATACTAAGTTGCGTAAAAAATCCTACTTGTTGCTTATAGTGTAAATAAGTATAATCTTTTTATCAAGTATATTTTTTATACTAGGAGGACCCTTTATGAAAATGCCTGTTATATTTTCTGGACATGGAAGTCCGATGGTTGCCATCGAAAACAATGAAATTACCCAAACGATGAATGCCATTGGCGATTCGATTGAAAAGCCCAAAGCTATCTTAGCCATCTCCGCCCATTGGTATACCGATCATACATCGATTCAAAGTGTGGCACATCCAAAACAAATTTATGATATGTATGGTTTTCCCAAAGAATTGTATGAACTACAATATCCCGTTTCTGGTTCTGCGCCGTTGACTGAATCCGTACGTTCTTTACTTGGAACGGAGGTTACGATCGATGATACATGGGGCATTGACCATGGCACGTGGTCGGTCTTGGTTCATATGTTTCCCAAAGCCGATATTCCCGTGGTTCAGTTATCGGTAAATCGTCATCTAGATCCGCAACAAAGCTATGCACTCGGTCAAAAATTAGAACCTTTACGTGATCAGGGCTATTTGATCTTTGGCAGTGGAAACGTCGTTCATAATCTTGGTCGGGTAGAATGGGACAATCCCGATGGTACAGAAATGACCCATCGATTCAATGATGCCATCACTCATGCGGTTGAATCCCACGATCATGCATCAATCATTCATTATGATACTCTTCCTGATGCGGTCTATGCCGTACCAACACCCGATCACTTCTTACCTTTGTTGTATTGTTTAGGCGCTGCTGGAAACGATCCAGTAACAGTATTTAATAATGTTTGTAACCTAGGCTCCATGGCCATGACGGGTTATGTATTTGGAAAAAAGTAGGATACGTGCACCCTACTTTTTTAATTGTTGATTAATTTTTTTGGCTTCTTTTCGATAATGACGATCAAATCCAATCCAAATGAAGATGGAAATGCCCATTTCTACAAATATGCTCACAAAATCGGTAAACCATCCCACCAGATATCCGGTAATCAAAAGGATCGCGCAGCCAATGCCCAAATGAAAGAGCACTTGCATGGCATACGGAATTTCTTCTTTTTCATAGATCATGCTTGGTAAGCCAAAGCCTAATCCAACAATAATGGATCCCACTGCCATTTTTGTGTATTGATAGTTTTCCAACGGCAAGATTCCCTGGTTTGTTTGATCAAATACGATGCCAATGATGATAAAAATGAGAGTGGCTGTACTTACACCAATCCAACTGGATTTCATGACTTGTTTCATATTGACCTCCTACAATCCAATTTGTTTCTTAAAATTTTTCAAATAATGTCGTGATACATAGGTTTTCAGTCCGTTCTTGATATGCAAGACCAACGCCCCGCCAAAATCAATTTCCACACTTTCACAAGCATCGATTCGCACGATCGATGATTTGGATATTTGTACAAAATCATGGCCGACCATCTGTTTGATTTCATACAATCGGTGTTTGACTCGATACATTTGATCCATGGTGTAGACATAGGTTTTTTCCTCTTTGACTTGTGCAAACAAGATCTCATGGATCGATAACACATATTGTCGATCGTCTTTTTGACCAATCAAGGTATGTGTATCCTGCCGCATATAGGATAAGACACGTTGGACCTGTTCATTAACTTCGGGCGTATGGATGATTGCATAAGGTTCTGGACAATTTTCAATTTTAATTTCTGCTTTCATGGCCCGTTCCCCTTTCTTCACTTACACTATATAGAATTTGATCGATCCTGTCTTTCATTTATCAGTAAGTGGTCAAATTTAAAAGCTAAGACGTAAAAAAAGCCATGCGTATGCATGACTTATTCGCCGTCAACGGCTTTCACAAATCGTTTTGTGATCAATTGTGGACGGGTAATGATAGAACCCACAACCACACTGTAACATCCTAGATCAAGGACTCTTCGTGCTTTTTCTGGGGTATCGATATTGCCTTCAGCAATGACAGGTCGATCACTTTGGGCAATGAAATTACGAATCAATTCAAAATCATTCGTTTCGATATGATCGCCCTTACTTTCTTCCGTATACCCAACCAAGGTCGTTCCGACAAAGTCAAATCCTAATGCATCGGCATGTTTCATTTCATCCAAAGTGGAACAATCCGCCATGATCTTTTGATCTGGATATTTGGCACGGATTTCTTGTACCATTTCATCCAATGTTTTTCCATCCGGACGAGGTCGACAAGTAGCATCCAAAGCGATAACGGCTGGCTTTACTTCCATCAAAGCATCCACTTCCTTCATGGTTGGCGTGATAAACACGGGATTATCTCCATATGGATGTTTAATGATACCAATGATCGGTAAGTCGACAATCTTTTGGATTTCTTTGATATCTTCCACGGTATTGGCACGAATTCCTTTGGCACCACCTTGATAAGCTGCCAAAGCCATGCGTCCCATGATGAAACTAGAATGTAAAGGTTCATCTGGTAGAGCTTGACAAGATACGATCAAATGTCCTTTTGCGTTACTCATGTTCATTTTGTGTTTCCTCCTCAATTTGATCAAGTGTACGTCGTATTTTACGAAGGATCTTATCAACGTTCACAGGACCATCGATTTCTTGTTCGATGGATTCCAATTGTTCGCTGACCCGTTCTAGATCTTCGAGTACATAATACGATGGTAATTGGCCTAAATATTCACCAGCTTTATGATACCCCTGATTGGCAGCTTGAGACAACCAATAATGTGATTTAACCAAATCTTGAGAAACGCCCCAGCCTTTGTGATAACAAATACCCAAATTAAATTGAGATCGAACATGTCCCAATACCGCTGCTTTTTCAAAATATCGAACGGCTAATGTTGCATCCTTTTCAATACCAGTACCATTAAAATACATCAGAGCAATATTGAACATGGCATCCAAATCATTATATTGACACGCTTCTTTAAAAAAGCGGAACGCTCGTCGATAACTTTGATTGACGCCTTTTCCTTCGTAGTAATCCCATGCCATGGCGCTCATCGCCGGGACATAGCCCAATCGGGTCAATTCGGTATAAATCAAATGTGCATGCAATTCGCTTTGATCACATCCCCAACCATGGCGATAACAGTTTCCTAATTCGTAAATGGCATCCAAATTACTGCCTTTCGCATGATATTGACAATAACGAAATAAATTATAATAGTCTTTATCTTTTTTTAATCGTTTCACACGATCGATGGTAAATTCTTCTTTCATTCGAATAATCGCTCCTGTGTAAAGATAGCTTGTGGCCGTGATTCGTACATGCGGTCTGTATCTAAACTATAGAATAGACCCGCATCGATGATATGTTCAAGCATATATCTTCGATCCACACGTATACCATACCACTGATAGAGATAGGTAATGCAACTATTGACTGTCAATCCTGGTTGTTCATGCATCAATTGTAAAAAGAAATCACGCATATGGGGTTGTGCATTTTTCACAAAGACACAGTCATCCAGAACGGCCATCATTTGAATGCTGGCTTCGGATTTGAAGATGGATCGATAAAAAGAGTTCGCCACTTGTTGCGAAACGATCTGTAATTGTTTTAAAGATCGTTGCGTAAAATATTGTCCGTTCTCAACGCCATTTTTAATTTGTTCCATGTATTGTTTTAGGTCTTTTTTGGACATTTGGAGTTGTTTCAACGTAATATAATGACCGGGTGTCCATTCGAATACATCCAATCGTTTTTCCAATCGTTCCAATGCCGATTGAAAAGTCATGATATCCTTATGTCTTGGTTGAATGTCTTGGGCATGTTCTTGGATCCATTGTTCAAAATATCGACCCGGTGTATAAGGTTCTTTCAATACATAACCTGCATATAATTTATATCCCAACCGCCGAATCACATAAGCATCCATCAATTGCGAATTGAGATGCTTTTCTTCAATGGTCTTTTGATAGTCTTCCACAAAATAGAAATCTTTGGTCAATAGCTTTTTCATCGTTTGAAAATCTTGGGAGTGTAAGATGGTCTCATCCACGATATCAATGCGATTTTCTTCGATATAGACATTAAAATTCCGTCGCAAATAGGATTGAAAGGATCCTATATCATAGCCGTATTTATTCGCCATACGCCGGGCAAACACATCCACATCAATGGGTGCACACGCTTGCATTTCCTGTTTGACAATCGCATTTTCATTGCCCTTACCAAATACCAACATCGGCATTCGGCTAAATTCCATTTCGTTCACATCGATTTGATAGCGTTCTTTGCCAGTGCGTAATAACGAATGCAACTCATACTGGTCGCGGATATCATACATTTCCATGACTTCGCGATGATCTTCAAAAATTTTTTTCGTGGATACAACGGTATCTTGATATTGTGTCAATTGAGTATCACGAATAATGGCTTGCACTAATTTGCGACTCACGATACGATAACGTGATCCCTTTTTGGCAGAATGAACCAGATATCCCTGTTTTAGAACGGCATTCAAACGAAAATCATGGAGTGCCCACTCTTCTTGTTTTTCCGGACATACGGCTAGTAAGACTTTTTTATAGCGTTTTTCAATTTCAGCTTTTTGGAAATAGCCATCAAAAGAATGACACACCGCTTGTAAAAAACCATTGCGATCTTCTTTGTCGACCCATTGATCATATACATGTAAATAATGTGCAGATAGATATTGTTTTAATTTCTTGGTATTAACGACCCATTCTTTGGCCACATCACAACGCAGAATATTGCCATTTAATGGGATTTTTTCACCTTCCAGATCGGGTCGATATCGTTCTTGCAGATATCCATAGGTGGGTTCTAAAGCATCGGTCAGGGCATAAAAGGTTTCTTTATCCATATCATAGTGCAGCAATAAATCCCGATAGGCATCTTCTTTGACAACGGGAAAATGATCGATTTCTTGATGAAAGATCTGCCCCACCCGAGAGCGAGAAATCGGTGGTGATAAACGTAAACCAATGGATTCCATGGTTTTGCCATATAGATGTTCCACGACGATCGTTCGCGCTGTAATATCAGGAATGGCATCCAATACTTCACTTAAACTCTTATGCACAAAGATCTTTTTATTCTTATAGCCACGTTCATCATGGATCAATAAATCTTCATCTTCCAAAGCGTCCAAAATAGCTTTTAAAAGCTCTTCATCCGATCGCCATAACATCGTTTCCATGATTTCTTCGATTGGAAAGATAGTGTTTGTACCACGAAAGAAATCACATACATCTTTGCGCAGCGTTTCTTGTTTGCGCAAATCGGTGTCTTCGACCAACATGTGCATCGCAAATCGACAAGCTTCCATAATTTTTGATGCGGTGTATACAGAAAGATCCAACGTCTTCATGATTTGTTCACAATTCATGAATAAAAGATCTTCGAGATGGACCTTGCCAAAAATATAATCACGAATAATGGTGCGAGATAAGCCATAGTTCAATAAAAGATAAACACTATTGCCATCGATGCCATGCACGGCTTTGATTTCTTCTTTATGATCATCAATGATATTCATTAATTTTAATACTTGCTTCCATTCAAAAAGCGGTTGCAGACGAATCATCAAAGCATTGTGTGTATCTTGGATATGGATTCCTTGTTCAATCAGTTCTTGAACAATTTGTGGACAATATGCATAATCCATTAATTTCCAGTTTTCGATGCCTATTTGTTTTTCCATGGTTTCATTCGATCCAACCCATTTTTTGACATGCATGATAGATGCCATCGTCCACATTGGCATCGGTCACATAATTGGCGTGCTCTTTTAATTCATCGGTGGCATTGCCCATCGCAATCGATGTCCATTGTGGATCAAACATGACCAGATCATTATGATCATCACCAAATACAACCACATCTTTGGGATTGGCATGCAGTGCATCCATCATATCGAGAATGCCTTGTCGTTTGGCATCGTATTGATACATCAAATATTCGGGTTGAAACCGCAAATTGCCCAATGTATCTTTTCGTTTTAATCGATATTCCTCTTCCTTGGGAATAGAAAAATACATCTTATATATTATAGGTAGAGATTCATAATCTAAATGGGGATCAATGATGTATTCTGTTGGTTCTTTGCGCGGACCACATTGTTCTCTGAATTTATCATCTTTCGCATAGACTTTCACCGAATCATCCAACATCAAAAGCGCCCCATACCCAAGATTGGTTGCTTCTTTTAAGATGGCTTTGGCCTTGGCTAGATCCAATGGTTCATTTTTGATCAATTGATCATCAATGACAAGGCCGCCGCCTCCGCAACAAACCATATTGTGTAAGCCCACTTCCTTCATAAAAGGAACGGCTTTATAGTGAGCACGACCCGTGGCAATGGCGACAAAATGACCGTTATCTTGAAGTTCGTTCAGAGCTTGTTGAGCCGAAGGAACGATCTTACCTGTGGATCGATCCGTTAAGGTGCCATCAATATCAAAAAAGAAATATTTTTTATTCATTCATCAATTACCTCTAAACTTTCTAATGCCTTTAAATATTTATCTTCTGGTTTTGTTTCCATGATCACACCCGTAAAGTCTGATATATGGGCAAAGGCATAATTGCCTTCCATTTCAAATTTCCGTGTTTCCAACATCATATAGGTGGATTTGGTTTGTTTCAATACTGCCTGTTTGGTCAGGGCATCTTCCACACTGTAATTAAAGATCTTGCCCGATTCAATGTCCACGCCTTCGATACCAATGAATGCTTTATCAAATTGATAGGGACTCAATTGAGCAATGGCTAAGGCACCGGCGAAGGAATCGCCTTGTTGGTTCAAATAGCCACCCAGCAATATGAAATGGCGATTGGTCGTTGTCGCATAAAGATTCGCAATATCGAGCATATTGGTCACGATGGTTGCACCTTTATCATTTTCCACCAATAATCGTGCTAATTCTAAATTCGAAGTAGAAAGATCTAAAAAAATCAAATCATTGGGTTCGATCAATGCATAGGCTCTTTGAGCAATGGCTTGTTTGGCTTGTCGATTTTGACTGATTCGTTTCGATGCCACAAGATCCTGGGCGGCAATTTTTTTACGAATGCGAACCGCTCCTCCATATGTCTTTTTTAACAAGCCTTGTTTCTGTAAAATACTCAGATCCTTACGAATACTGTCTTGGGTCACATCGTATTTGATGGCTAATTCTTTGACCAAAACGGAGCCTTTTTCATTGACCTCTTCCACGATGGCTTCTTGTCTTTGTTGGGCTAACATCCTGATTCCCCCTAGAGTTCATTGTCTTTATTATACTATAGAAAATTTTATTGGTCATTTTTTATGAAATGCTTAAATTTCGCCTATCTAAGGCCTTTGGTCCCTTGCATATTTATTTTGGAACCATTAAACTAAAGGCCATGAGACTATAAGGAGGAAAAGTATTATGGATGTCAGTGCAAACATTAAACGCTTAGGACTTGGCAAAGCCATCGACTATGCGATCAAAGATCCCAAAAAAAACTTTCCAAAATTATTGGATTGGGCTGATAAATTTTCTGGTGGAGGATTCGAACGTGAACGTGTAGGAATCCGTAAAATCATTGAAGACCCTTCCAATCCATATTATTCATTTATTTATGATCGTTTATTAACATTAGATCCTGAAATGATCAAAAAAGTAGGTGTCAACTTCTTCATCAATTCTGCTTTGGAAGGATGGAAGAAGCAAGATGAATATCGTGAAAAATATCAATGTAATATTCCTTGGGCTATTTTGCTTGATCCAACCAGTGCTTGTAACCTACATTGCATTGGCTGCTGGGCTGCCGAATATGGAAACAAATTGAATCTTTCCTATGATGAAATCGATGACATCATCCGTCAAGGAAAAGAAATGGGTGTCTACATGTATATCTATACAGGTGGAGAACCATTGGTTCGTAAAAAAGATTTGATCAAATTGTGTGAAAAACATGATGATTGTATCTTCTTGAGTTTCACGAACTCCACTTTGATCGATGAAGCCTTTGCGGATGAAATGCTTCGTGTAAAGAATTTCATTCCAGCTATTTCTTTGGAAGGAAATGAAGAAACAACAGATGCTCGTCGTGGCAAAGGTGTCTACCAATCCGTTATGCGCGCTACGCAATTGTTGCGTGAACGTCGTTTGCCATTTGGATTCAGTTGCTGCTATACCAGCCAAAACTGGGATGCCATCACAAGTGATGAATACTTCCAAAAGATGATCGATCTAGGTGCTTACTTCACATGGTATTTCCATTTCATGCCAACCGGTATGGCTTCATCGCCTGAATTGATGCCAAATCCAGAACAACGTACAGAAGTTATGCGTCGTATTCGTAAAGCGCGTGCAACCAAACCATTGTTCTTATTGGATTTCCAAAATGATGGTGAATATGTTGGTGGATGTATTGCTGGTGGCCGTCGTTACTTACACATCAATGCACGTGGTGATGTCGATCCTTGTGTATTTATCCATTATAGCGATTCCAACATTCGTGAAAAATCTTTGTTGGATTGTTTACGTAGCCCAATGTTCATGGCTTATCATGATGGACAACCTTTCAATGAAAATCAATTGAAACCTTGCCCAATGCTTGAAAACCCAGATGCTCTACCTGAAATGGTCAAAAAATCAGGTGCCCATTCAACGGACCCTGAAGAACCAGAACCAGTGGATCATTTACGTTCAAAAACCGTTGAATACGCAAAGAACTGGGGTCCTGTAGCCGATAAGTTGTGGGAAGAGCGTAAAGCGGAATTACGTGCAAAATACAATTTACATGACTAAGACAAAAACTTGCATCGATTTGGTGCAAGTTTTTATTTTTTTTAACATTCATCTTGTATAAAAAAATTGAACACAATCTACCTTTGCCACGTATCTAAAAAAGAAAGGAGCATTATTTATGGCAAAAATTAAACGTTCAAATTGTATTCAAGGTTTTGTATTTAAAGATGGTCGTTATGATAAGCCTTATGTCTTTTTGCGTACACCAGAAAATATCGTACGTTTCTTATTGGCACATGCGCAGGAGCAAATTAGTCTAGCGGATGTCAATTATCATGATTTATTAAAGGTAGATGATCAAGGACAAATTGATACGCATTTTGACCAAGCCTTCTATGATGAGATTCGTCCATTGTGGGATGCTTATAAAGCCAAAGAACTCGTGCATCCATTAGCATTTACGGAATTTGCTTACGAACGAGTGCAAAATGAGATTGCCGATCAAATCCAGATCCTTTCCTGACAAGGCCAATGGCCTTGTTTTTTTTCATAGATGAATTGTCAAATTAAGTGCAACACGATGTATGTGAGTCTATTTCGTTCATAACTTCATTTGGTGTCTTATAGCCAAGGCACTTTCGTGGCCGATTATTCATCAGTTCAAGATTATGCTTTAGCT